>JBPEWX010000768.1:0-4090 GCA_052032235.1 Ilumatobacter sp.
GCCTCCACCTCGGCCGACAACAGCTCGATCTTGCGACGCGCGATCGCTACGACATCGGCACCGGCCACGAACCTCGTCGGTGGCGGTGACATGGCAGCCAGAGTGATCAAAGCGTCGGCCAGCTTGTCGGGGTCACCTGCTTGTCGACCATCTTGCGCAGTCCACCAGATTCGTTGTGCTTCGCTGCGTTCCCGGTAGTCGTCGATCGACCGCTCGGGCCACACCAGTGACTCCGGGCTGGCGAGGCCGGTTCGAAAGAAGCCCGGATTGACGATCATCGTTCGGATGCCGAACGGTTCCACCTCCTGCGCCAGAGCGCCCATCCACCCCTCGAGTCCCGCCTTCGCTGCCGCGTACACCGACGAGTACTCGAAACCCATCAGGCCTGCACCGGACGAGATCGCGATCAGGAGACCGGAACGCTGCCGTCGCATCGCAGGCAGCACGGCACGGGTCACATGCATCGGACCGACGAGATTGACCGCAAGCTGCCGGTCGACCTGCTCCGCGGACATTTCCTCGAAGTACCCCTTGTACGACGCCCCCGCGCTGTTCACCAACACGTCGACTCGCCCGAACCGTCCGACGGCGTCACGGACCGCTCGCTCCGCCTCTCCGGCGTCGGTCACGTCGAGCCGGGTGACGAGTACGTCGTTCGAGTCGGCCAACTCGTCGGGAACGTCGTCGACCCGCCGAACAGCTGCGACGACCGCATGACCGGCGCGTTTCGCCGATCGGGCGAACGACGCACCCATCCCTCGGTTTGCCCCGGTGATCATCCAGACCTGTCGCATCGAACGGACTCCTCCGCCACGAGCTTCGCACGTTTCGACGGTCGTGCGGTCGGGAACCGCCGAACCATGATCAAGCGCCTCGGTGATCGACCGACCGACGTCGAGCCCGTCGACGACGCTGACGAGGCGGACCCGTCGAACCCGTGGATGCGTGTGCTCGGCATCCTCGTCCTCGGCTCGTTCGCGGCCGCCACCAAGACCGCCAGAGCACCCCGCCGCTCGAACACCCCGGCGACCGACCCGGCGACCACGCCGTCGACCGGCGACGTCCCGCACACGGAGGCAGCCGCATGACCACCTTCACGAGCCGCGACGTCTCCACCGCCGTCGTGCCCGCGCCACGCGACGAGATCTGGGCGATCGTGTCCGACCCGACCGCACTCGCCGAGCTGACTCCCATGATCGACTCGATCGAGCCGTCCGGCGACCTCTGGACCTGGCAACTGAAAGGCATCTCGGCGCTCGGCGTGTCGGTCGCGCCGTCGTTCACCGAACGGATGCGGCTCGACGCGCCCGAACTGATGGAGTACGTCCACGAACCGCCGGAGGGCGCCAACGAGTTGGCCGGCGCCCACGGCACCTACCGGCTCATCGAGGTCGGCCCGACGTCCACCAAGCTCGAGATCGACATCACCTTGTGTGCCGACCTGCCGCTGCCGTCGTTCAGCCGTCGTGCCGTCGAGAAGGTCATGGCGACCTCGATGCGACGCACCGGCGACGCGTTCGCGCAGCGGCTGTACGAACGGCTCGGCATCGCCGGCGCCGAATGGGTCGAACACCGAAACGAACCCGCCGAGGTCGGCTCGTGACCACACGGTTCGGTGCCGTGACGGTGCTCGGCACGTCAGGACCGCACACGACGCCGGTCGCCACCGTCCGGTTCGCCGACCGGTGGTGGTTCGCGACGTCGCGCCACGCCGCCAAGGTGTCGATGCTCCGACGCAACCCGGTGGCGTCGATCACCGTCGCCGAAGGTCCTGGGTGGACCACCGTGACCGGCGACGTCACCGTGATCGACCCGCTCGACCCGCTCGCCGTCACACGGCAGCCGGCGGCCGCCATCGCCGCCGCTCCAGCAGCCCTCCATCTCCTGACCTCGTTCGCCCGTGACGTCGCCGGCTACCTCGGCAACATCGGCGACATCCCGGCCGCTTGGGCACCCCATCGACGCGTGCTCGTCGCCGTCGACGAGACGATCGTCGAACGGTCGGTCGATCCCGACACACGACCCGTCGACTCGGTCCGTTGCGTCGCCGGCCTGTCCGACGGCCGCCGACCCCTCGCCGTGCCGGGCTGGTTCGACGGCGACCGACTCCGGCTGGCCGCAACCGCACGACCGATCGACGCGTCGGCGGGCGTGGCGATCATGCTCGACACCGCACTGCTCGACGGTGACCCCGGCACCCCCGGCGACCAGCGAGGTGTGGTGGTCCGCGGACGGATCGGCACCGATGTCGAACACGGCAACACGACGACCGACGTCGTCGCCACGACGATCACCACGTGGAACGGGTTCGAGACGTCGACCCGACGCTTCCCCGACGCAAACGCCGCGTAGCGGCACGATGACGGGCGCGTGACAGCCGGGTCGCCGACCCGGGCGACGAGTAGCCTGCGACGCATGGCCGCCGAGTTGATCTACGCCTACCGGATCATGCGGCTCCCACTCCTCGACGCCGGCGGCTCGGAGATCGGCAAGATCGCCGACATCGTCACCGTCGCCGGACGACCCGGGCAGCCACCGCGCGTCGTCGGGTTCGTCGCCACCAGCCAACGGCGACGCATCTTCGTGAACTCCGCCCGGATCGCCGAGATGAACGTCGACGGGGTCCGGCTCCGGAGCTGGGACATCGACCTCAACCCGTTCAAGAAGCGGCCGGGCGAGACACTGATCGGCGAACAGATCATCGACCATCCGCTGCCCGACGGCGAATACGTCAGCGACATCGGCCTCGAAGAGGCGCACGACAGCCGGTCACGGTGGTGGAACGTGGCGAAGGTTCGCGTCGCCAAGCGCAGCGTGCTGCGGCGCCGGCCGAGTTACCGACTCGTCGACTGGCGCGACGTCGTCCAGCTGTTCGCCGGATCGTCCGCGATGGCGGCGGAGGCGGCCCGCCTGCGCGACATGCACCCGTCCGACGTCGCCCACATCGTGCGCGCCATGCCGCTGACGCAACGACGACAGCTCGCCGCGTCGATGGACGACGAACGACTCGCCGACGTCCTCGAGGAGCTGCCCGAGGAAGAGCAGCTCCGACTGATCGAAGGGCTCGACCTCGAACGCATCGTCGGTGTGCTCGACGAGATGGAGTACGACGACCTCGCCGACCTACTCGGCGAGATGCCGAAGCACCAGCGCGACGCCGTGCTCGAGGCCATGGACGAAGAAGAGGTCGAGGTCCTGACCCGGCTGCTGTCGTACGAGGAAGGGACGGCCGGCGGCATGATGACGCCCGAGATCATCATCCTCGGACCCACCGACACCGTCGCCCACGCGCTCGCCGAGATCCGCGATCCGGACTGGACGCCGAGCATCGCCGGCCAGGTGTTCATCACGCAGCCGCCGTTCAAGGCGCCGACCGGACGGTTCCTCGGCGTCGTGTTCATGCAGCGGCTGCTGCGAGAACAGCCGAGCACCGAGCTCCGCCACTGTCTCGCACGCGACGTGCCGACCGTGCGACCCGACATCGTCGATCGTGCCGTGTTCGAGGAGTTCGCGTCGTACGACATGATGGCGATCGCCGTCGTCGACGAGGCACAGCACCTGCTGGGCGCCGTCTCCGTCGACGACGTCGTCGACCGCATGCTCGGGTCCGGATGGCGGCTGCGCCACCGTCGCCAGGACGGCGCCGTGGCCGAGCTGCAACGCGTCGCCGACGCTCCACCCGGAGCCCCGTCGTGAAGCGCCGCAGCGACCTCAGCCTGCCGCGTCAGCGGAGCCGCTTCGACGTCTCCTACGACCCGGAGCGCTTCGGCCAGTTCAGCGAGTCGATCGCCCGGTACCTGGGCACCGCCCGCTTCCTGGTGTGGCAGACCGGGATCATCGTCGTCTGGCTGGCCCTCAACATCATCCCGCCGGAGGAGTACCAGTTCGACCCGTGGGACCGCGGTCTGGTGCTGCTCACGCTGGTGTTGTCGCTGCAGGCGTCGTACGCCGCGCCGTTGATCCTGCTCGCCCAGAACCGTCAGGAACGCCGCGACCGGGTCGCCGCCGAGCACGACCGCGAAGTGGCCGAGCGGACCCAGGCCGACACCGAGTTCCTCGCGCGCGAGATCGCCGGTGTCCGGTTGGCGCT
>JBPEWX010000769.1:0-2634 GCA_052032235.1 Ilumatobacter sp.
ACGTATCCGACCCAGGGTCCGCTCTTGCGACGACGAAACGTATCCGACCCCAGGGTCCGCTCGACCTCCCGACGGAACGGATCCGACACCGTTCGTCGGGTAGGTTCACCCGCATGACTCCGGCCGACGTTTCCGCCGCGTTGACGGCGCACGGGTATCTGCCGAACGACGGGCTCACCACGTCCGTGTTCCTGGCGATGCAGTTGCGGCGGCCGCTGCTGCTCGAGGGCGAGGCCGGCGTCGGCAAGACCGAACTCGCGAAGGTCCTCAGCGCCTGGACCGGTGGCGAACTGATCCGACTCCAGTGCTACGAGGGCATCGACGCCGCGCAGGCGGTCTACGACTGGGACTACGCCCGCCAGCTACTGCACCTGCGTGCCGCCGAGGCGACCGGCGAGACGGCCGGTCGATCGTCCGACGCGGTCGAGGCCGAGCTGTACCAGGAGCGCTTCCTCGTCAAGCGTGCGCTGCTGCGTGCGATCGGACACGGCGACGGTCCGCCACCGGTTCTGCTGATCGACGAGGTCGATCGCGCCGACGACGAGTTCGAGGCGTATCTCCTCGAGGTGCTGTCCGACTATCAGATCACGGTGCCCGAGCTCGGCGTGTTCCGCGCGGCGACACCGCCGATCGTCATCCTGACCAGCAACCGCACCCGTGACGTCCACGACGCCCTCAAACGACGCTGCCTGTATCACTGGGTCGAGCACCCCGACTTCGAACGCGAGGTCGCGATCGTGCGGCTCCGTGTCCCCGAGTGCTCCGACCAGCTCGCCCGCCAGGTGGCCGCCGCAGTCGAGGCGATGCGCGATCTCAACCTCTACAAGCCGCCGGGCGTCGCCGAGACCATCGACTGGGCGACGGCGCTCGGCAAGCTCGGTGTGAGCACCCTCGATCAGCACAGTGTGGAGACGACGCTCGGCACGGTGCTCAAGTACCGCGAAGACCACGACCGAGTGCGCAAGGGCGGCACCCAGCTGCTGCTCGAGCAGGCGCTGGGCCACCGCTGACCGACGGCCATGCCGACCAACATCCGTGACGCCGGCGAGATCGCCGTCGCGTTCACGCGGGTGCTGCGCGGCGCCGGGGTGCGTGTGCCGACGAGTTCGACGATCGCCTTCGGCGAAGCCCTCGCCGAGCTCGGCGTCGACGACCGCGGTCACACGTACTGGGCCGGCCGGGCCACCCTCGTCCGTCGTCCCGAGGACATCGAGCTCTACGACCGGGCGTTCGCCGTGTTCTGGGAACACGCCGCCGCGAACACGGTCTTCGAACTGACCGAGGAAGAAGAGATCCAGCTCGTCGTCGACAGCGACGACGAGGACGACGGCGACGGACCCGACGAGGCCGATCCGAGCGACGACCCGACGATCGAGCTGCGGTTCTCGTCCACCGAGATCCTCCGCCGCAAGGACTTCGCCGACTACTCCCCCACCGAACTCGAGCAGGCCCACCAGCTGATGTCGCGTCTTCGCCTCGCCGGCTCACCCCGACGATCGCTGCGCCTCACGAGTGCCGACGGCCGGACGGCCCGGCCCGACCTCCGGCGCACCGTCCGCGCCGCCATGCGCGCCCACGGCGAACCGATGCGCCGCCACTACCTCGAACCGAGCACGCGACCGCGCCGACTCGTGCTCCTGCTCGACGTGAGCGGATCGATGGAACCGTACGCACGAGCGCTGATCCGCTTCGTCCACGCCGCCGTGGCGGGCCGTCAGAAGGTCGAGGCGTTCGCGCTCGGCACCCGGCTCACGCGCATCACACGCGAACTGAACTCCCGCGACCCCGACGAAGCCGTGAGCCGAGCGGCGGTCGCCGTCACCGACTACGGCGGGGGCACACGTCTCGGCGACGGGCTCCGCATCTTCAACGACGACTGGGGCCAGCGCGGCATGGCGCGGGGCGCCATCGTCGTCGTGTTGTCGGACGGCTGGGATCGCGGCGATCCCGACGTGCTCGCCGAACAGATGCAGCGACTCCAGCGCGTCGCCTACAAGCTGATCTGGGTCAACCCGCTGAAGGTGACGCCCGGCTACGCACCGCTCGCACGCGGCATGGCCGCCGCCCTGCCGTTCGTCGACGAGTTCGTCGAAGGACACTCGATCGACGCCATCGAACACCTCGCCGAGGTGATCGCCCGACCATGACCCGGGCTCCGACCTGGTGCGAAGCCGATCGGCACGGCACACTGGATCCATGAAGGACTTGCTGGACGACATCGATCGCTGGCGGGCCGACCACAAGCGTGTGGCGCTCGCTCGCGTGGTCGACATCGAAGGATCGGGACCGCGCGACCCGGGCGCCGCGATGGCCGTGAACGAGGTCGGCGAGGTCGTCGGCAGCGTCAGCGGCGGCTGCGTCGAAGGAGCCGTCGTCACCGAGGCGCTGTCGATCCTGCAGGGCGACCGCTCTCCCGGCGTGATCACGTTCGGGTACAGCGACGACGAAGCGTTCGCCGTCGGCCTCACGTGCGGTGGCACCATTCGCCTGTTCATCGAGGAACTCGACTGGTGAGTGTCTACGGCGATCTGTCGGCGGCGATCCGCGCCGAGGAGCCCGTGGCGCTCGTCACGGTCATCGACGGCCCGAACACCGGCGCGAAGCTGCTCGTCCGTCCCGGACACGACCCGCTCG
>JBPEWX010000077.1:0-4098 GCA_052032235.1 Ilumatobacter sp.
ACGGCAGCGTCTTCCGGCGACTGCCCACCGATCGAGAACTCTGCCGAACAGGCTCCGACCAGCCCCGCCACTGCCACTGCCAACATCGTCGTCTTCGCCATGCCACGCCGCATGGCGGTGACCCTAGTCAGCGGACGGCAGCAGCTCCCGGAGAAATCGGCCGGTGTGGCTCGCCTCGATCGCCGCGATGTCTTCGGGGGTTCCCTCGCCGACGAGGGTGCCGCCGCCGCTGCCGCCTTCGGGGCCGAGGTCGATCAGCCAGTCGGCGGTCTTGATCACGTCGAGGTTGTGCTCGATGACGAGCACGGTGTTGCCCTGGTCGACGAGGCGTGACAGCACCGTCAGCAGGCGCCGGACGTCGTCGAAGTGCAGACCCGTGGTCGGCTCGTCGAGCAGGTAGATCGTGTGACCGGTCGAACGCTTCGCCAGTTCGGTGGCCAGCTTGACGCGTTGGGCTTCACCACCCGACAGCGTTGGCGCGGGCTGCCCGAGGCGGACGTAACCGAGGCCGACGTCCATCAGGGTCGACATGTAGCGGGCGATCGACGGCTGATTGGCGAAGAAGTCGACCGCCTCGGCGACCGGCATGTCGAGCACGTCGGCGATGTTCTTGCCCTTGAACTCGATGTCGAGCGTGTCGCGGTTGTACCGGGCGCCCTTGCAGACCTCGCACGGCACGTACACGTCGGGCAGGAAGTGCATCTCGATCTTGATCGTGCCGTCACCGGCGCACGCCTCGCAGCGTCCGCCCTTGACGTTGAACGAGAACCGACCGGGCTGGTAGCCACGGACCTTGGCCTCGTTCGTGGCGGCGAACAGCTTGCGGATGTTGTCGAACACGCCCGTGTACGTGGCCGGGTTGGAGCGCGGCGTGCGCCCGATCGGCGACTGGTCCATGTCGATGACCTTGTCGAGGAACTCGATGCCGTCGATCCGCTTGTGCTTGCCGGCCGGCGTCTTCGACTTGTAGATCTTCTGCATCAGGACCGGCAGGAAGATGTCGCGGACGAGCGTCGACTTGCCCGATCCCGACACACCCGTGACGGCCACGAAGCAGCCGAGCGGGATGTCGATCGTCAGGTCCTTGAGGTTGTGCTCACGGGCGCCGTGGATGGTGACCTTCTCGAGCTGCGGTGGCCGACGCTCGGCCGGGACCGGGATGCTCTTCTTCCCGGCGAGGTATTGGCCGGTGACCGACTCCTTCACCCGCTCGATGCCCTTGACCGGGCCGCTGTAGACGACCTCGCCGCCGTGTTCGCCGGCGCCGGGGCCGATGTCGACGATCCAGTCGCTCTCGCGGATGGTCTCCTCGTCGTGCTCGACGACGATGACGGTGTTGCCGAGGTCGCGCAGGCGCGTGAGGGTGTCGATCAGCCGTCGGTTGTCGCGCTGGTGCAGGCCGATCGAGGGTTCGTCGAGCACGTAGAGCGTGCCGACCAGGCCCGAGCCGATCTGGCTCGCGAGACGGATGCGCTGTGCCTCGCCGCCGGCGAGGGTGCCGGCCGAGCGCGAGAGCGTCAGATAGTCGAGGCCGACGTCGAGCAGGAAGCCGAGTCGGGCGTTCACCTCTTTGGTGACCCGCTCGGCGATGAGGCGATCACGCTCGGACAGTTCGAGCGCCGCCAGGAACTTCGCCGACTCACCGATCGACAGGTCGCACACCTCGGCGATGTTCCGTCCGCCGACGGTGACCGCCAGCGAGTACGGCTTGAGCCGGGCCCCGCCGCACGCGTGGCAGGCCACTTCACGCATGTAGCCCTCGAACTGCTCACGCGAGTAGTCGCTCTCGGCGCCTTCGTGGCGCCGCTTGATCCAGGGGATCACGCCCTCGTACTCGGTGCTGTAGGTGCGCTGGCGTCCGTAGCGGTTCTTGTACCGCACCGTCAGCTTGCCCTTCGCCCCGTACAGCAGCACCTTCTGCTGCTTCTTGGTGAGCTCACCCCACGGCGAGTCGAGATCGATGTCGTTCGCGACGGCGACGGCGTCCAGCATCCGGGAGAAGTACTGGGTGTGCGAGCTCCGCCACGGCGCCAGCGCGCCGTCGGCCACCGAGACGTCGGGGTCGGGCACGACCAGTTCGGGGTCGACCTCGAAGGTGGTGCCGAGCCCGTCGCAGGTCTCGCAGGCGCCGTACGGCGAGTTGAACGAGAAGTTGCGGGGTGCGGGTTCTTCGTAGCTGGTGCCGCACACCGGACACGCGAGGTGCTGGCTGAACGTCAGCGTCTCGGCGTCGTCGTCATCGTCGCGTGACACGAGTTCGACCTCGGCGACGCCGTCGGCGAGCTGCAGTGCGGTCTCGAGCGAGTCGGTGAGGCGACGCTCGATGCCCTCACGCAGCACGAGGCGGTCGACGACGATCTCGATCTTGTGTTGCTCGTAGCGGGCCAGGCGCTCCTCGCGTTCGAGGAACTCGTCGATGACGACGGTTTCGCCGTCGATACGGGCACGCACGTAGCCCTGGCCCGACAGGTCGGCGAGCAGGGTGTCGTACTCGCCCTTGCGACCGCGCACGACCGGTGCGAGCACCTGGAAGCGGGTGCCCTCGTCGAGTTCGAGGATGCGATCGACGATCTGTTGCGGGGTCTGGCGCTGCAGGCGCGTGCCGTCGTTCGGGCAGTGCTGCACACCGATGCGTGCGTACAGCAGGCGCAGGTAGTCGTAGACCTCGGTGATGGTGCCGACGGTCGAGCGAGGGTTGCGGCTGGCCGACTTCTGGTCGATCGAGATCGCGGGCGACAGGCCCTCGATCACGTCGACGTCGGGCTTGTCCATCTGGCCGAGGAACTGGCGTGCGTACGCGCTCAGCGACTCGACGTAGCGGCGTTGACCTTCGGCGTAGATCGTGTCGAACGCCAGCGACGACTTGCCGGACCCGGACAGGCCGGTGAACACGACGAGCTTGTCGCGCGGCAGCTCGACGTTGACGTTCTTGAGGTTGTGCTCGCGGGCGCCGCGAACTTCGACGATCGGCCCCGAGGGGGTGCGGTTCTTGCGGGGAGCCATGGGTGTTCCAGGCTACCGAGCCGCGCAACGGCGCCCGGCGGGCGCATCGGTTTCCATCACTCGGGTGACGCTACCACACGGAATCGAACACCCGTACGATGTCGCTCGCCGTGCTCAGACGAGGCTGCGGAGCATGTCGCGGGTGTCGCCCGCCTCGTCCGGGTCGCTCGAGAACTCGACGGCCGCGAAGTCGGTGACGCCGATCTCGGCGAGCGCGCCGATCCGGTCGCGACACTCCTCGGCCGACCCGGCGATGACGATGTCGGCGGGGCCGGCGGCGCCTTCGCGGTCGAGCATGGCCCGGTAACTGGGCAGTTGACCGTAGATGGCGAAGACACCGGCAGCGCGCTCCTGTGCCGAGGCGACGTCGTCGGTCACACAGACCGGCAGCGCGGCGATCACCCGCGACGAATCACGACCCGCCGCTTCCGACGCGGCCCGCAGTGTCGGCACGGTGTGCGAGCCGAGCGTGTTGGGTCCGGTGCACCACGTCAGCGTGCCGTCGGCGAGGTTGGCGGCCACCTTCAGCATCTGTTCGCCGAGTGCCGCGATCACGACGCCCGGACGCTGCCGGTCGACGATCGACAGATCGCCTCGTGACGTGAAGACCTCGCCGGCGAAACGGCCGGATCCGGTCTCGAGCAGCGGCATCATGGCCTCGAGGTACTCACGCATGTGGCGGACCGGCTTGTCGAACGGCATGCCCCACATGCCCTCGACCACCGGCTGGTGGCTGAGTCCGATGCCGAGCGTCAGGCGGCCGTCGGCGATCGAGTTCACCGTCAGGGCCTGCTGAGCCAGCATCATCGGATGCCGCGGGAACGTCGGGACGACGCTGGTGCCGATCTCGATCCGTGGCACCTCGTGCGCCACGACGCCGAGCGCCGTGAGCGCGTCGTGACCGAAGATCTGCGGCACCCAGAAGCTGTCGAAACCATCGGCTTCGGCCTGCTTCGCCCCGGCCAGCACCTGGGCCACGGTTCCGTCGTTGATCGCTCCGTCGAAGATCCCGATTCGCATTCCGGCGACCGTAGTGCCGGGTCGACCGATCCGCCGCACGCAACTAGCGTGAACGTCACGTGAGCGACTTCGAGC
>JBPEWX010000770.1:0-2404 GCA_052032235.1 Ilumatobacter sp.
GGTGGCGAGCAATCTGCGATTCGGTCGCCCCGACGCCACCGACGCCGAGCTGTGGGAGGCACTCGAGATCGCCCAGGCGGCCGGGTTCGTCCAGTCGATGCCGAACGGTCTCGACAGCCCCATCAACCAGGGCGGCACCAACGTGTCGGGCGGCCAGCGGCAGCGCCTGTCGATCGCACGCGCGCTGGTCGCCAACCCCGACATCTTCGTGTTCGACGACTCGTTCTCCGCCCTCGACCTCGCCACCGAGGCGAGGCTCAGAACCGCCCTGGCGCCACGCACCCGTGAGGCCGCCGTGATCGTCGTCGCCCAACGGGTGTCGACGATCGTCGGCGCCGATCAGATCCTGGTGCTCGAGGACGGACGGGTGGTCGGACTCGGACGCCACGACGAGCTGCTCGAACACTGCCCCACGTACGCCGAGATCCTGGCGTCGCAGACCGGTGAGGAGGCCGCGGCGTGAGCACCGACGAACGCACCCCCGACGAGCACGACGGCGAACGACACGACGACGAACTCGAGGTCATCACGACCACCGGCCGCGAGGCACGCCGGGGCAGCTTCGGCCCCGGTGGCGGCGCCGGCATGCCGACCGAGAAGAGCCGCGACGCCGGGGCCGCACTGCGCCGCCTGCGCGAGATCATCGGCCCCGAACAGCGCTGGATCGTGCTCTCGCTGTTCCTCACCGTGATCAGCGTCGCCTGCGTCGTCGTCGGCCCACGCCTGCTCGGTGAGGCGACCGACATCATCGTGAGCGGCGCGCTCGCCGGCGACATCGACACCGGTCGACTCGCCGACCAGCTCATCCTCGTCGGCGCGATCTACGTGGCGTCGTGGGTGTTCGGCTACGCCCAGGGCTACATCGTCGCCGGGTCGATCCAACGATCGATGTACCGGCTGCGCGAGGCCGTCGAGAACAAGCTGCACTCGCTGCCGATCTCGTACATCGACCGCCAGGAGCGTGGCGACCTGCTGAGCCGGGTCACGAACGACATCGACAACCTCGCCCAGAGCCTGCAGCAGACGACGAGCCAGATCGTCACGTCGCTGCTGACCCTGATCGGTGTGACCGTGATGATGTTCACGATCTCGCCCCTGCTGGCGGTGATCGCACTCGTCACCGTGCCGACGTCGGTGTGGTTGATGAAGGTCATCTCGAAGCGGGCCCGGCCCCGCTTCATCGCCCAGTGGGGACACACCGGGTCGCTCAACGCGCAGGCCGAGGAGGTGTTCACCGGCCACGCCGTCGTGAAGGCGTTCGGTCGCCAGGACGACGTCGAGGAACGATTCCGGAACGAGAACGACGAGCTCTACGAGGCGAGCCGGTCGGCCCAGTTCACGGCCAGTCTGATCCAGCCGATGATGGTCTTCATGGGCAACCTGCAGTTCGTGATCATCGCGGTCGCAGGCGGTCTCCGGATCTCGGCCGGGGCGATCACGGTCGGCGACATGCAGGCGATGATCCAGTACGCACGCCAGTTCTCCCAGCCGCTCACCCATCTCGCGTCGATGGCGGCCACGTTCCAGTCGGGCCTCGCTTCGCTGGAGCGGGTCGTCGAACTGCTCGACGCCGACGAACAGTCACCGGAAGCCCCGGCGACGGTCGATCCGCAGCCGGTGCGCGGCCGCATCGTGTTCGACGACGTCTCGTTCTCGTACGACCCCGACAAGCCGCTGATCGAGCACCTGTCGCTCACCGCCGAGCCCGGCCAGACGATCGCGATCGTCGGACCCACGGGCGCCGGCAAGACGACCCTCGTCAACCTGCTGATGCGCTTCTACGAACTCGACGGCGGCACGATCAGCATCGACGGCCGCGACATCGCCTCGATCCCGCGCAGCGAGCTGCGTTCGGAGATGGGCATGGTGCTGCAGGACACGTGGTTGTTCGGCGGGACGATCCGCGACAACCTCGCCTACGGCCGACCGTCGGCCACCGAGGCCGAGATCCACGAAGCGGCCGAGATTGCCTACGTCGACCGGTTCGTCCACTCCCTCCCCGACGGCTACGACACCGTCATCAACGACGAAGGCGACAACGTGTCGGCCGGCGAGAAGCAGTTGCTCACGATCGCTCGGGCATTCCTGAACGACCCGTCGATCCTGATCCTCGACGAGGCGACCAGCTCGGTCGACACCCGCACCGAGGTCCTCATCCAGGAGGCGATGAACCGGCTCCGCTCCCAGCGCACCAGCTTCGTGATCGCCCACCGTCTCTCCACCATCCGCGGTGCCGACGTCATCTTGGTGATGGACGGCGGCCGGATCGTCGAACAGGGCAACCACGACGAGCTGATGGCCGCCGACGGCGCCTACGCCCGCCTCCACCAAGCCCAGTTCGCCGGCCAAGCCACCTGACCCCGACCGACGGATGGTGTCGGATCCGTTGCGTCGCCGCATCGCT
>JBPEWX010000771.1:0-1910 GCA_052032235.1 Ilumatobacter sp.
GACCGTCGTTCCCACGGCGTCGACGGTCAACTACACCCCCGGCGCCGTCACCCCCAACGAGGTCGTGGCACGGCTGTCGCCCGGCGGGACACTGTGCGTGTACGCCCACGCCGACGTGCACGTGATCGTCGACGTGGTCGGTCATGTCGACAGCGGCTCACCGTACGTCGCCATCGATCCGACCCGGTACGCCGACAGCCGTGACCAGGACACCTTCGACGGCCGATTCCGCGACACCGGGCCCGTGCCCGGCGGCTCGACGTGGCGGATCGAGGTCGCCGGCCGCGGCATCGTCCCGGCGTACGCGACGACTGCGGTCCTGAACGTCACCGCGGTCGGCCCGCAATCGGCCGGCCACGCGACGGTGTACCCGTGCACGGACGACGTGCCGACCGCCTCGTCGTTGAACTACGCCGCCGGACAGGTCCGCCCCAACGAGGTGATCGCCGAGTTGGACGATGACGGCTTCGTCTGCGTGGCGACGCACGCGACGTCCCACTACCTGGTCGACGTCGTCGGCTACATCGCCGACACGTCCGGACACACACCGGTCGGGCCCAGTCGGTACGGCGACACACGGGACCAGGACACGTTCGACGGTCGCTTCCGCGACATCGGCCCGGTCCCGGGAGGCACGACGTGGAAGGTCCCGATCGCCGGACGCGGCACCATCCCGTCCAGCGCCACCAGCGCGATCCTGAACGTGACCGCCGTCAAGCCGTCGGGCGCCGGACACCTCACCGTGTATCCGTGCACCGCCGAACTCCCCAACGCCTCACACGTCAACTACGTCCCCGGCGATGTCCGGGCCAACGAGGTCATCGCGAAGCTCGATGGCGACGGCAACGTCTGCATCCACACCCACGCCACCACCCACGTCATCGTCGACGTCACCGGCCACAACGGCTGACCGACCTCATCCATCGACGACACGCCGGTTGACGACCGTGTCACCCGGGTATCGGAGACGTCATGTGGTTGCACGCGACCGACGACCCGGCATCGGAGATCGAGGAGTCGGCGACCTCGTTGTGGGAATCGACCCTCGACTTCGTCCCCCGGGTCGGCGTGGCGGCACTCATCGTGCTGGTCGGTTGGGTGGCGAGCCGTGGCGTCCGCTGGCTCCTGCACCGCTCGCTCCGCCGGCGCCAGACACCCAGTTTCGCCACGGTGATGAGCAAGGTCGGTGGGTGGATCTTCCTGACCGTGATCGTCCTCGTCGCGTTGGCGATCACCTTCCCGTCCGTCCGACCGGTCGACCTACTCGCCGGCCTCGGGTTCTTCTCGATCGCCGTCGGGTTCGCGTTCCAGGACATCCTCGAGAACACCCTGTCGGGGATGCTCCTGTTGTTCCGCCAGCCGTTCCGCTCCGGCGACCAGATCGACGTCATGGGTCAGTCCGGGACGGTCGAGGGCATCACGATCCGTGAGACACGGATCATCCGGTACGACGGCGAGCTGGTCGTGATCCCGAATCGAGACGTCTACAAGAACGACATCACGGTGCACACCTATCGCGATCATCATCGTCAGCAGTTCGTCGTCGGCATCGCCTACGAGAACGATGCCGACGAAGCCACCGAAGCGATCGTGGACGCCCTCCGTTCGGTCGACGGCGTCCGCCTCGACCCTCCACCGACCGCACTGGTCGAGAACCTCAACGTGTCGACCGTCGACATCGTCGCGATGTTCTGGACCCCGTCCCAGCGGTTCGACTCGCTTCGGATCAAGGACGCCGCCATCAAGGCCGTCAAGCTCCGGCTCGACGAGGCCGGCATCGAGATGCCCGCTGACATCGTCGCCTTGCAGGCCACCCCCAGCTTCAAGGCCGCCCTCCAGAACGAAGCCGACGTCACCCCCGCCGGCAGCATCCGCACCTGACCGGCGTCCAACGACCTGTCGGATGAGGT
>JBPEWX010000772.1:0-3603 GCA_052032235.1 Ilumatobacter sp.
CCGCCGATCTGGATGACGCGCAGGCTCGACCAGTCTCGGCCGCTCGCCGACGGCTCACGGGCGAGAGCGTTGAGCATCGCCGGCACGGCGAACATGTAGCCGATCCGTTCGCGCTCCATCACCTCGATCGTGTCGGCCGGGTCGAAGTGGTCGAGCAGCACGTTGCAGCCGCCGCTCAGCCACGTCGGCGTGTAGAGGTAGCCCGAGCCGTGGGAGATCGGGCCGACGTGCAGGCAGGCGTCGCCGACCTGCATCGGCGGGAAGTTGTAGAACCAGTCGCGGCCGGCGGCGATCCACGACCGGTGCGAGTACGCGACGCCTTTCGACTTCCCGGTCGTGCCACCGGTGTGGCGGATGATGTACCAGTCGTCGGGGTCGATCTCGACGTGGGGGTCGACCGCCGACTGCTCGGCGAGCCATGACTCGTAGCCGTCGCCTCGGACCATCACGTGTTCGAGTGACGGCACACGCTCGCGGACACCATCGAGGTCGACGGCGTGGTTCGCACTCACCACGACCGCTCGACATCCGGTGTGGCTCAGCATGTGGTCGTGACTCTCGATGCTGTTGCGGGCGTAGAGCGGCACCCGGACGAGACCGGCGATCGCCGCGCCGGCGAAGAAGTCCTGTGCCTCGATCGAGTTGTCCTCCAGCACGCCGACACGATCGCCGGGTTGCAGGCCGAGTGCGAGCAGCCCGTTGGCCATTCGCACGCCGCGTTCCCACGCCTCGGCGAACGTGAGCCGCCGGTCGCCGTGGACGACGGCGGTGCGGTGCTGGTTGAACTGCGCCGACTGGCGCATGAGTCCGGTGACGTCCATCGTTGATCCCCCTCGTTCGTGGTGGTCGTCGTCGCAGAGTCGGTCAGCCCGGCCGCAGCGCGACCGGGAGTTCGGTGAGTCCCCTCGAGAGCATGGTCGGGTGCCACCTGAGTTCGGCCGGATCGACGGTCAGGGCCGCCTCCGGGAATCGGTCGATCAGGGCACGGATCGCCAACTGGCCTTCGAGCCGCGCCAGCGGGGCGCCGAGGCAGTAGTGGATCCCGACCCCGAAGCCGAGGTGGTTCGTCGGGTTGCGTTCGATGTCGAACCGGTCGGGCTCGACGTACACGTCTGGGTCGCGGTTGGCCGCGGCGTTGATCAGGAAGACGCGGTCGCCCGGCTCGAGGACGGCTTCATCGACGGTGTGGCGTTCGGCGACCAGCCGCATCGTGGCGCGTGCCGGTCCGTCGAAGCGCAGCATCTCCTCGATCGCCGGGCCGATGCGGTCGGGTTCGCTGGTGAGCAGCGCTCGCTGATCGGGGTTCGTCAGCAGCGCCAACGTGCCGTTGCCGATCAGGTTGGTCGTCGTCTCGTGGCCGCCGAACAGCAGGAGCGTGCAGGTGGCGACGAGTTCGTCACGGCTCAGTGCATCGTCCCCTTCGTGTTCGAGCAGGACGCTCATCAGGTTGTCAGCCGGATGCGCCTCGTAGTACTCGATGAGGCCGACCAGGTAGTCGCGCAGCTCGATCATGCCGCGGGCGCCGGTGGCGAACCGGTCGGCCCGGCCGTACGCGCCGAACACGAGCGCCGTGATCTGATCGGACCACGCCTTGAACAGTCGGCGATCGTCGGGCGGCACGCCCAGCATCTGCGCGATGACGATCGCCGGGAGCGGCGCCGCGAACGCGTCGATGAGATCGACCGTCTCGTGATCGGCGAGGTCGGCGGCCAGCTGATCGACCGTGGCGGAGACACCGTCGACGTTGGCCTTCACGACCGACGGTGTGAACGCTCTCGCCACGAGTCGGCGGAGCCGTGTGTGCTCGGGCGGGTCGCGGAACACGAGCCAGTTCTCGAGGATCCGAAAGGTCTCGACGACCTCCTCGGACGGTGCCTGCTGTTCGATCGAGCGCACGAACGGCGAGATCCGTTCGGCCGTGAGGTTCGAACCGCGCAGTTCGGCCGACACGTCGGCGTGGCGGGTCAGCACCCAGGCGCGATGCCGTTCGTTCCAGCAGACCGGTTCGGTGTCGCGCAGCGCACCGAAGGCGGCGTACGGGTCGTTGACGGCGAGCTCGCCGACGAGGTCGAGGTCGTCTGCTCCGGACATCGAACTGGTCGATCGGGCTCGGTCAGCTGGTGCCGATCGGTGCGCTCGGTGTGAAGCGCACCGGAAGGCGTTTGATGCCCGCCACGAGCGGGATGCCCTGCGACTCGAGCGGCACCGGATCGCCGGCGACCTCGAGGTCGGGTAGGCGAGCGAACAGCTCGCGGAACACGACCGCGACCTCGCGACGGGCCAGGTGGGCACCGAGGCAGAAGTGCGGGCCGGGCCCACCGAAACCGACGTGCTGGTTCGGCTGACGGAGGACGTCGAACGACTCCGGGTTCTCGAACACGCGCGGGTCTCGGTTGGCGGCGCCGTAGAAGAGCACCATCCGGTCGCCTTCGCTGACGGCGTGGTCGCCCAGCATCTGGTCTCGGGTCGAGGTGCGACGCATGAAGGTGACGGGCGACGCCACTCGGACGATCTCCTCGACGGCGGTCGGGGTGACGCCGGGGACGTCGGCCCGCCAGATCTCACGCTGGTCGGGATTGCGTGAGAGCAGATCGACGCCGTACGTGATCGCGTTCCGGGTCGTGTCGTTGCCGGCGACGGCGAGGAGCACGAAGAACGAGGTGATCTCGGCCGGCGTGAGCAGGTCTTCGGACAGGTCGTTGTGGACGAGCTTCGAGGTGAGGTCGTCGGTCGGGTTCGCCCGGCGCTCCTCGATCAGCTCACCCATCAGGGTGGCGAGCGACATGCCGGCTTCGATCAGCTTCTCGATGCCACCGTCCTCCCCCATGAACTCGGGATCGCCGCCACCGAGGATGACGTTCGTCGCGTCGAGCACCGTCTTGAACTCACTGCGCGGGATGCCCATCATGTCGCAGATGATGAGCAGCGGGAACGGCTGCGACAGCACCTCGACGAGGTCGACCTCGCCCCGCTCGCAGAAGTCGTCGATGACCTCGGTGCAGATCGTCTCGACCATGTCGAGCACGCCGGCGAGCTCGGTCGGCGTGAACGTCTTGGCGACGATGCGACGCTGATGGGCGTGCCTCGGGTTGTCCATGTTGATGAACCCGCCGAAGAACTCGAGCATCTCCATCGGCAGGTCGAACAGCGCAGTCGCCCCCTTGCCCGAGCAATAGTCGTTCGGGTTCTTGCTCACCGCGGCGACGTCCTCGTAGCGGGTGAGCGCGTACACCGTGTCCTCGGTGTCGGTGAGCATGTTGTGCACGGGCACCGGCAGCACCGGCCCTTGCTCGCGCAGTTCGGCGAACTGGGCCATGCGGGCGTCGAGGGGCTGGTGCCAGAACGTCGACTCGGCGAGGCGACTGGGGGCGATGGGCATCGGTTTCCTCCGGGAAGACGGCGAACGGCCTCAGTTTCGCCGATCGCCCCGACCCGCGTCGTATCGGGCGGGCCACCCCGGGATCGGTCGCAGCGTCAGTCGTCGTCGTCGAGTTCGGTGTCGTCGAGTTCGGTGTCGGCGTCGTCGGCGCAGGCGCTGCGGTCGAACTGCTCCTTCAGGGCGTCGCGCTCGTCCTTCGACATCTTCCCGGCCCACGGCGGCTT
>JBPEWX010000773.1:0-1525 GCA_052032235.1 Ilumatobacter sp.
CCCCCCCCCCCCCACACCCCCCCCCCCCCCCCCCCCCCCGCCCCGGGCCGCATGAAGGAGTTCTTCGGGTCGACGCTGCTCAAGTGGCTCACCGTGCCGTACCGATCGCGGCTGTTCACGATGGCGTCGAAGCCGTTCTACCAAGTCGCCGATCGGGTGCTCGGCAGCCGCTTCCTGCAGGACATCGCCGAGTTCTTCATCCTCTTCCAGGCCATGGAGCGCGGCTTCGTCCGCCACGCCACCGAGGTCGAGAAGATCCTCAGCGATCCGCGAACCACCTTCGTCGTCGTCTCGACCCTCGAGGCGGCCCCGACACACGAGGCCACCTATCTGGCACGCGCACTGCGCCGCCGCGACCTGCACCTCGGCGCGATCATCGCCAACCGCGTCCTGCCGAAGTCGTTCACCACGAAGTCGGCCAAGCAGGCGGCCCGCAAGCTCGTCAAACGATCCGACGAGTGGGCCGAGGCGCTCGACATCGACGCCGACACCGACGAGGTCGCCCGAGTGCTCGCCGAGATGGGGCGGCGGTTCGACGACGTCGCCGTCGTGGCGAAGCGCGAAACCGAGCGCTCGTCCGAACTCTCCTCGATGTCGTCGCTCGTCGTGTCGGTGCCCGTGCTCGACCGCGACGTCGACGACCTGACCGACCTCGTCGAACTGACCGGAAGCTTCGGAGCATGAACCTCGACCACCTGCCGACACCGTCCGACAAGCGACTCGCCGTGCGCGTCACCCGCGACGCCCTCCGCCAGATCCGCGGCGGGAGCCCGTGGCTGTACGACGGCTCGATCGAGTCGATCAGCCACGACGGCGCGCCCGGCGACCTCGCCGTGGTGTTCGATCACGATCGCAAGTTCGCTGCGATCGGCCTGTACGACCCGACCTCGCCGATCCGGGTCAAGATCCTCCACCAGGGTTCACCCCGCCAGATCGACGACGACTTCTGGCGCGAACGCCTCTCGGCGGCGATCGACCGTCGATCCGGGCTGGCCGACGATCCGGAAACCAACGCGTATCGCCTCGTCCACGGCGAGAACGACGGGCTCCCGGGCCTGGTCGTCGACCGCTATGCCGGCACCCTCGTCGTCAAGCTCTACACGCCCGCCTGGTTCGCTCACCTCCGGGCCGTCCTCGACGCGCTGGCGGCGACACAGCGCCACGACCGGGTGGTCCTCCGGCTCGGACGGTCGGTCGCCTCCGGCGCCACGTACGGGCTCTCCGACGGTGATGTGATCGTGGGCGCTCCGGTCGACGGTCCGGTGACGTTCGTCGAACGCGGACTCACCATGGAGGCCGACGTGGTGCACGGTCAGAAGACCGGCCATTTCCTCGACCAGCGCGACAACCGGGCGCTGGTGCGCGGCATGGCCGCCGGGCTCGACGTGCTCGACGTGTTCTCGTCGACGGGCGGCTTCGCCCTGTCGGCTGCCGCCGGCGGCGCCTCCTCGGTGCACCTCGTCGACCAGTCGGCCCCGGCGCTCGAGACCGCCGAACGCAACATCGCTCACAACCGGCAGCTCGG
>JBPEWX010000774.1:0-4769 GCA_052032235.1 Ilumatobacter sp.
CGCCAAGGTCATCCGTCTCGCCGAGTCACAGGCGGCGATCCAGACGGCCGAGATCGAGCAGTACCGCCAACTGCTCGACACGACCTACGCCCTGGCCTGATCAGCGCCCGGTCAGAAGTAGGCCACCACGTCGACGAGGAGGTGGGTGGCGCCGAGGGTGTAGATGCACGGGCCGTCGCCGTTGTCGCTGTAGCCGAACTCGGCGATCGCCATGTTCGCGACCACCTGTCCGGGCACATAGTTCAGGTTCGACGCCGTCGGGATCTCCTCGGTGCACGGCCAGACCGTGATGTGGCCGGGGCGGTCGGGCCGGACGACGGTCACGTTGACGATCGAGGCCCACGCCCCCGGGGTCACGCCGCCGCGACCGGCGAAGCCGTTCGACGTCCTGAGGACCACCGGCAACTGGTCGGACGCGTCGGGCCCGAAGATGCCGGTGCCCTGCGCGACGCCGTCGACCGTGGTGAGCCCGTTGCCGGAGCGGGTCTCGAGCAGCCGCGCCGGTGTGACGGTGAGGATCCGGCTGTCCGACTCGATGGCGCCGGTCACGTCGACGACCACGTGCGTCGTCGCGAACGTGTACAGGCACACACGCCCCTGGGCGTCGAGCTTCGACAGGACCGCGTTGGCGACCGCCGTTCCCGGCGTGTAGTTCAGGCTCGAGGCGGTCGGCCGCGCTGCGTCGCACGGGTACACGGTGATGTGGCCGGCGGCCTGGGGCTGCACGGCGGTCACGTTCAACATGACGGCCTCGGTCCCGTCCGCGACGCCGCCGCGACCGGTGATCTGCAGTTGCAGCGTCGTTCCGGCACCGCGAGCTCCGTCACCTTCGAACGTGCCGTCGAAGGTCTCGTTCGCCTGACCCGAGCGCGTCTCGAGGTAGCGGGCCGGCACGAGCGGCTGCAGGGTGCCCCCGGCCGGGATGTACGCCGTGACGTCGGCGATCAGGTGCCCGGCCGCATGGGTGTAGATGCAGACCTGACCCGACGCGTCGAGCTTGGCGAGGACCGAGTTCGGGACGACCCGGTTCGCTGCGTAGTTCAGATTCGACGCCGTCGGCTGTTCGGCGTCGCACGGCCACACCGTCACGTGGCCGGGGGCGTCGGGGCGGACCGCGGTGACGTTGAGCATGACCGCTTCGGCATCGGCCGGGACCTCGCCGCGACCGGCGACCGGCAGGGTCGTGACCGAACGGGCGGTTCGGCGGCCGTCGTCCTCGTAGTCGTCGAACGTCGGCTCGCCCGGCCGCGTGTCGAGGAGGCGTCCGGGCAGGGTCGGCATCAGCGGGAACGGACGGAAGTTGGCGACGACCCCGGCGGTCTCGTTCAGCGTCCGACTGTTGTCCTGTGACGCCGAACCGATCGAGACCATGCCGTGTGTCGTGTCGTTCACGGTCCTCGGCGCCGAGAAGAACGGGATGCGGTCGCAGCCGCAACCGTTGGCGTACGCCATGATCGTGCGGTACGTGCCGCTGTTGTAACCGGCGCTGTAGGAAAACACGCCGTCACCGGCCACGTTGCCGTGCCCGGCGCCCAGGATGTGCCCGACCTCGTGGATGTAGCCGCGCTGGTTCGCCGGAGCACACACCGTGTCGATGACGCCCATCGCGAACTCGTCGTCGAGGGCGGACGACGGCTGTTCGAGCAACCAGGCGAGTCCGCAGGTGTTCCCTGCCACGCCGCGGACCATCATCACGATGTCGGCGTCGACCAGCTCGCGCTCGACGTGGACGTCGAACAGGGCCTCGGTCTCGGCGAGGGTGAGCGCGTTGAGATCGTCGTCGATCAGGCCGGCGTCGTCGTAGTCGACGTGTCGGATGCCGGCCGACTCGAGGCGAGCCGTGATCTGGGAGTTGGCGAGGACGACGTTGGCGTCGTCGATCACGCTGCCGAGCGCCGCCACGGCGGTGGCATCGTTGTTGCCGTAGTTGCTGCGGGCACCGTTGGTGTAGACGGTGAGGACCCGGACGATCCGGTTGCCGTCGCCGTCGGCCTCGGCGGTGCGGGCGGCTCGTTCGACGTCGCCGTTCGCGATCAGCTGACGAGCGGCCGAGACGGCGTCACCCGTCGGCAGCGCCGACAGGTCGTCGGGGAGGGGGAGCGGTTCGCCCACGTCGGCGTCGACATCGCCCTCCTCCACGAGTACGTGCGCGTCGCCGACCGGGGTGATGGAGAACGAACGCCCGTCGAGCAACACCGAACCGTGGACGGTGTCACCGTCGATGGTCAGGATCGCCGAGTCGAGACCGGCGGTCGCCGACCAGACGAAGCCGTCGCCGGCGCTGGCCGCCAGCGTGCCGGTGCCGAGCACGAGGTCGGCGTCGTCGAACAACTCGATCTCGACCGAATCGGAGGCCAGCTCGGCCCGCAGTGCATCGACGTCGAGGTCGATCGAGCGCCACTGGACCGACCGGTCGATCGAGTCGGTCACCGCGGGTGGCGCCCCGAGTGGGAGCTCGACGTCGTCGAACCCGAGCGGGGCCGCGTCGTCGGCACTCGCCGAAGTCGGTGTCGCGACCGCGAGCGCGGTCAGCGACAGTGTCAGGGCGACGCGGAGCGCGTGCCGAACGGTGCGATGTGTCATGGATGCCTTTCCCCGCCAAGGTTCCGGCAGGCTACAGCAGGTGGTTGATCGGGCACGCTATGCGTCTGGTGCACCTGGGTGCACCCACGCCAACAGATTACGGGTCACCCGATCGACCGCGGGGTCGGCAGCCAAGCCGAACGCCCAGTCGGTCGTGCCGATCGTGGCGACCTCACCGCCGTCCGGCCCGAACGGCTTCGCCGTGACCATCACGGCGTTCCCGTGCCGAATCCGTCGAACCGAGTCGTCGTCGACGCGACCGAACAGGCGCTCGGCGATGAAGTCGAGGTCGCCTTGGTCGCTGGTCGCCGAGATCGACGCCGGGTACTCGCCGACCCGGAGGTTCGACGACGGGCAGAAGGCGACGATCTCCATGTCGTCGGGCGTGCCGTCGCCGCCCGCCCGGATCGGCAGCTGGTACTCGTCGAACTGGATCCGGCAGCCGAGCGTCTCGTACCCCACCACACCGTCGCGCGCCCCGAGCACGTCGCCGTACCGCAGTCCGGTGCCGTCGAGCAGCCAGTGATCGTCTCGATACACCACGAACCCGCCGACTCCCCGGGCGGTCGCCTGACCGAAGCGGTGGTACAGCCCCCACGCCGATCCTCCGCCGAGCACGGCCGCTTCCGGCCGGCCGACGATCGGGTCGGCCCACATCCCGGTCATCGTGGCGGGATCGCCGTCGGTCATGACCGGGTCGGTCTCGTGTGCGGTGTACTTGTGGCCGACCATGACACCGTCGCCCTCGATCCGGACCTGCCAGAACATCGTGTTGCCGGAGCAGCCGGCGTATCGGCCGCCCCGGCGGAGGAGCGCCTCGAGGGCGTCGCGCTGGGGCGCCGACCAGTACTCGTCGTGACCGACGGAGACCATCGACCGGTACCCGTCGAGGACCCCCGACTCGAGATCGCTCGACACGGCGTAGTCGAACTCGAACCCGGCGGCCTCGGCCCACTCGACGAACCGCCGCTCGTAGATGAACCATCCCGACGAACCGATCGCCGGCGGGTAGCCGCGCTCGTTCCGGTACGCCTGGAAGATCGTGCCGTCGGGGTCGGGCTCCTCGTCCCACCGCACGGGTCGGGCCTTGCGGTCGTCGCGCTCGGTCTCGGGGCGGCACAGCATCCCGCGTGCGAACGGCCGGCGGAACGACACCTCCTTGCCGCCCGTGTACAGCGAACGGCCGCCCCAGTTGTTGTACGCGTTCCACGTGTTGGTCGCGAGCACCAGCAACGGTCGATCGCCCGGCGCTGCGGCACGCACGACGAACCCGGCGTGGGCCGTCTCGCGGCCGGCCGCGGCGCCGTGCGCGGTGAGCGTCACCAGATAGAAGCCGCTCCGCCAACCCGTCTCGACGGGCACCTCCACGGCCACCGGCCATCGGCAGCCGGCTGCGTCGGCGTCGTCGGGCACCTCGTGGAAGCGACCCGCCACGTCGGTGGCACGCCACACCTCGACCCGTTCGGCACCCCACCGCTCGACCACGACGTCGAACCGATCAGCGCGCGTCGACACGCAGAGTTCGACGGTGTCGCCGGCCCGATAGCTGAGCTGCGAACAGTACGCCTCGATGTCGTCGAAGAAGGTCACGTCGTCGGCCACGACGCGGACACTAGGCCGTCAGCTCATCCGGCCCGACTCGTACGCCCACATGGCG
This sequence comes from Ilumatobacter sp., assembly GCA_052032235.1. GTDB lineage: Bacteria > Actinomycetota > Acidimicrobiia > Acidimicrobiales > Ilumatobacteraceae > Ilumatobacter. Next base: position 4,241 of record JBPEWX010000774.1, read on the forward strand.
ATCTCGACACGATTGCGTGCCCCCAGCTTGGTCATCAGGCTCGCCAGATGGGTCTTGACCGTGCTCAGGCTGATGTAGAGCTCCGCCGCGATCTCGGCGTTCGTGCGACCGCGTGCCACCGTGCGCAGCACCTCTTCCTCGCGTTCGGTGAGCGGTTCGACCGGTTGGCGCACCTCGCTCGCCGCCGAGTCGGCGAAGGCCGACAACAGTCGGGCCGTGACGCTCGGCGCGATCAGGGCGTCGCCCTGGGCCGCGGCGTGGATCGCCTGCACCAGCAGCTCCGGCCCGGCATCTTTGAGCAGGAACCCTTTCGCCCCCGCCTTGAGTGCGCCGTGCACGTACTCGTCGAGATCGAACGTGGTGATGACGACCACGGCCATGGGCTCGTCGACCCCCGGTCCGGCGAGCAGCCGGGTCGCCTCGATGCCGTTGAGCTCGGGCATCCGGATGTCGAACAGGCACACATCGGGCCGCAGCCGTCGCGCCTGCTCGACGGCGCTGCGACCGTCGGCGACCTGGTCGGCGACCT
>JBPEWX010000775.1:0-2564 GCA_052032235.1 Ilumatobacter sp.
GCCGCGGTGCCGTCGAGTCGATCGGCCCACCGGCGCGTGAGCGTGGCGACGCCCGACAAGCGTCCGAGCAGGTTGAGCGCGGTCCGCTCGGCCGTGAGCATCGACGCCGTCGGCGCCGTCAGGCGAGCGAGGTCGACGCCGGCGGCGACCCGAGCCCCGTCGTCCACGAGGTAGTCGAACCGACTCGCAGCGTCACCACACACGGCCTCGATCACCGCGGCGGCGACCGGCAGGCCGGCGACGACGCCGTCGCGACGAGCGGTGAAGGTGGCGCTGCTGCGTTGCCCCGGCGGGATCGTCGCCGTCGACGTCACGTCGATGCCACCCATCAGATCTTCCCGGACGAACGACCGGACGGAGTTCGCGACGTCGTCCGGGTCGAGGCCGGCGGTGAGCAGTCGCCGACGGGTGTCGTCCGAGAGTGGGTGGAAACGGAACACGTGGTGACGGTAGCGGTCGGCGTGGACCAGACGCAGATCAGACGTGCGGGATACCGGTGAGGGCGATCCCGCCGTCGATGGTCAGCCGCACGTCGAGATGGGTGAGCCACTCGTCGCGAGCCTCGGGGTGATCGTCCCGCCGATGACAACCACGGCTCTCCGTCCGGGTCTGCGCAGACGTTGCGACGGCGGCGGCGACGGTGAGCATGTTGGTCGCCTCCCACGACGCACGCGAGCCGGTGACCCCGACCGACGACGTCGACGCGAGCACCTCCAACTGGCGGACCGCGGCCTCCATGCCCCACGGGGTCCGGGCCACCCCGACCTGGCTCGACATCACCGAGCGCATGTCGACCCGCTGGGCCGGGTTGCGGAGCGGCCCGTCGAAGGCCCGCCCGGCATCCGTACCGGGGTCGACCGGCTCCGGGAGTGCGGACGCGAGCGCCTCGCCCAACCTCGTACCGGCCACGACACCTTCGGTGACGCTGTTGGACGCGAGTCGGTTCGCTCCGTGCACGCCCGTGCACGCGACCTCACCGATCGCGAACAGGCCGGGCATCTCGGTGACGCCGTCGAGGTCGGCCGGCACGCCGCCGCACGCGTAGTGCGCCGCCGGGGCGACGGGGATCCGCTCGCGTGCCGGGTCGACGCCGATGGCACGACACGACGCCGTGATCGACGGAAACCGCTCGGCGAAGCCCTCGCCGAGGTGGGTCGCATCCAGGAAGACGTGGTCGCCGACACCGCCGGGGGCTTCCGCCATCCGTCGGCTGATCGCCGCCGCCACGACGTCGCGCGGCGCCAGGTCTCCGAGCGGATGAACCCCGTCCATGATCCGGCGTCCGAGTCCGTCGAACAAGACGGCTCCCTCGCCGCGGACTGCTTCGGACACGAGTGCCTGTTGCCCTCGGGAGTCGGGGCCGACCCAGAGCACCGTCGGGTGGAACTGCACGAACTCGACGTCGCGTGCGGCGAGCCCGGCACGCATCGCCAACGCCAATCCGTCGCCGGTGACCGCGGGTGGGTTCGAGGTCGAGGCGAAGACCTGACCGTAGCCACCGGTCGCCAGCACCACGGCCCGAGCACGGACGACGCCCACCGAGGTCGTCGCGCCGGCGCCGTCGAGCATCGCGACGCGTACGCCCGCCGCCTGACGCCTGCCGACACCGTTGCGACCCGTGACGAGATCGAGCGCGAACGCGTGCTCGAGGATCTCGACGCCGGCGCCGACGGCCGCACGGTCGAGCGTGCGCTGCACCTCGACGCCCGATTGATCGCCGCCGGCGTGGACGATGCGCCGATGCGAATGGCCACCCTCGCGCGTGAGCGCCATCTCGCCGGACTCGTCGGGGTCGAACATCGCACCGAGCCGGATCAGGTGCCGGATCGCCGCCGGGGCCTCCGTGACGAGCGTGCGGACCGCAGCCTCGTCGCAGAGTCCGGCACCTGCAGCGAGGGTGTCGCGCACGTGATCGTCGACCGAGTCGGACGGATCGAGCACGGCGGCGAGACCGCCCTGCGCCCAGGCCGTCGACCCGGCGGCCAACACGTCCTTGGTGACGACGAGGACGGATCGAGCCGGTCGCATCGCCAGCGCGGCGGCGAGGCCGGACGCCCCCGACCCCAGCACGACGACGTCGACGTGGCGCTCCCACGTCGCCGCCGGCGCCGCCAGCTTCGACGGCAACGCGATGCTCACGGACGAGTCACTCCGCAGTCGGCGACGGCGTGCCGATCTCGATCATGCGCTCGACCGAGGCACGCGCCCGGGCAGCGACGTCGGCCGGGACGTCGACCTCGTCGACGCCGTCACGCAGTGATCGCAGCAGCTTCGCCGGCGTGATCATCTTCATGTACTTGCAGACCGCGGCGCGGTTGACCGGCACGAACTCGGTCGCCGGCGCTGCCTTCGTCAGCGGATGCAGCATGCCGGTCTCGGTCGCCACGAGCACTCGCTTGGCATCGGTTCGTCGAGCTCGGTCGACCATGCCGCTCGTCGACAGGATCTTGGTGCGATCCTCGGGCACCACACCCGAGGCGGCGAGGTACAGGGCGCTCGTCGCGCATCCGCACTCGGGGTGGATGAAGAGTTCGGCGTCGGGCTCGGCCTCGACCTGTCGGCGG
>JBPEWX010000776.1:0-9677 GCA_052032235.1 Ilumatobacter sp.
CAGCGGGCCGGCCCCGGGCCGATACGAGCTCGACGACCAGCTCACGTTCGGCGACGGCATCACCATCGAGACCGCAGCGATCGCCGCCACGGTGCCCGACACGTTGACGACCGACGACACCTGGAACGGCGTCGACGTCGTCGACGTCACGACGTCACCGGTCGCCATCGACGGGACCGACGATGCAGCGGGCGTGCAGCAGCACGTCTACACGATCGTCGTCACCGGTGATGCGAGCGGCCTCGCCACCGAGGCGGCCGGAGACTGCACCCTCGGCGAGGGCGAGGCCGGAACCGGCTTCCTCAACACCGCGACGATCGTCGTCGACGGCGTCACGTCGCAGGACGACGCGTGCGACCCGAACCCGAGCCCCGACGTCTCCGTCATCAAGACGCTGACGGCCGGCCCGACGCTGAACACCGACGGCACCTTCGCTCTCGAGTACCAGCTGGTCGTGACCAACACCGGCGGCTACGGCACCTACGACCTGACCGACGGCGTCGCCTTCGGTGCCGGCGCCACGGTGGTCCCCGGCTCGGCGACCGTCACCGTCGTCGTGCCGAGTGACGGTTCGGTCGAAGCCGGCGCCGGCTGGGTCGGCGACCAGTGGAACGGCGTGACCGACACGGCGATCACCTCCGGTCAGCCGATCGCCCCAGGCGGTTCGCAGACCTACACCGTGACGCTCACCGCAGCGATCGACCCGTTGGTGTTCGATCCGGCGACCTCCGCTGCGTGCCCGCCGGCAGGCGACGACGCCAGCGGCGGATTCCTCAACGTTGCGTCGGTGACGGCGAACGACGTCACTCGTACCGACGACGCCTGCGGCGACGTACCGCAGCCCGATCTCGAGCTGACCAAGAACATCGTGTCCGGACCCACCGACCTCGGCGACGGCACCTACGAGATCATCTACGACATCGTCGTGACGAACAACGGTGAGGGCTCCGACGCCTATCTGCTCGACGACGAGCTGCGCTTCGGTGACGGCGTCACCGTGGTCGCCGCCACGGTCGAGAACGTCGCCCCCGGCTCGATCGTCGTGAGCGACACGTGGAACGGTGGCGCCGACCCGCGTGTCGTCACCGACCAGCCGATCATCGGGCTCGACGCACACACCTATCGCGTGGTCGCCACCGTCGACGCCGTGACGATCCTCACGACGACCGACGCGGCCTGCTCCACCAGTGGTTCGCTCGAGCCCGGCGGCTTCCTCAACGTCGCGCTCCTGTCGTCGGTGACCGCCCAGCTGGTCGCGGACGACTGCGACGAGGTGCCGCTCCCCGACATCTCCGTGGCCAAGGCCGTCGTCGACGGCCCGACCGAACGTGACGGTGAACCCGGCGTCTACGACATCTCGTACGACGTCGTCGTCACGAACGTCGGACCGGGTTCGGGACGCTACGACCTGACCGACGACCTGCGGTTCGGTGACGGCGTCAGCATCGTCTCGGCCTCGATCGAGTCGGACGACGTCACCACCGACGTGTCCGCATGGAACGGATCGGGCGTGGTCACCGTCGACGAGGCGATCGCCGCGTCGACGGCTCACACCTACACCGTGACGGTCACCGCGGCCATGGCCCCGGCGACACTCGCCGACGCTCGAGATTGCGATCTCGTCGAGGGTGAAGCCGGAACCGGCCTCCTCAACGTCGCCACCGTGAGCGGTCCGCTCGTGCCGACCCAGCAGGGCGATGCCTGCGGGGAACTGCCGAACCCGTCGATCGACCTCGCCAAGTCGCTCGTCGAGGGGCCCGCGCTCGTGTCGGGCACCCAGTACGACGTGTCGTACGAGATCGTGGTCACGAACAGCGGGCTCGGGCTCGGTGCCTACGACCTGGCCGACGCGCTCGACTACGGCGCCGGCATCACGATCGTCGCCGCCGAGGTGACGTCACCCGACGTCGACCTGGCCACAACGGGTTGGAACGGCATCGACGTCACCGACATCGCCACCGGTGTTGCCCTGCCGGCGACCACGGCACACACCTACACCGTCGACGTGCGCATCGACGTCTCGACGGGGATCGTGCCCGACGCCCGCGACTGCGTGCTCGGTCAGGGCGAGGACGGCACCGGTCTCCTCAACACGGCGACCGTGGTCGTGCCCGGTGTGGCCGTGCCGTCGACCGACACCGCCTGCGGCGAGATCCCCGAACCGGACATCTCGGTCGACAAGACCTCGGTGTCCGGACCCACGCTCGGCACCGATGGCACGTACACCCTCGTCTACGACGTCGTCGTCACCAACGATGGTGACGGTCCCGGCACCTATGACCTCGTCGACCAGCCCGACTTCGGGCCGGCGATCTCGATCGTGTCCGCCACGGTCGAAACCGCCGACGCAGTCCTGCCGTTGCCGGCGATCTGGGACCCCGCGGCGGGCGCGTTCACCGTCGTGGGTGGGGTGCCACTGGTCGCGGGTGAGTCCGACACGTACACGATGACCTTCGTGACGACGATCGATGCCGCCACGATCGACGAGACCGCAGCGGTGTGCACCGCCGGACATGCCTCGACCGAGTCGGAGTTCTTCAACCGGGCCTCGGTCACGGTCGACGGTCAGGTCGCCGACTCCGACGAGGCGTGCCAACCCGCGCCGGTTCCGAACCTCGAGATCGCCAAGTCGGTGACGCCCGGCTCGTTGACCTTCCGGTCGGACGGCATCTACGACGTGGTGTACACCATCGTCGTCACGAACTCCGGGAACGGGCCGACGACGTACACCCTGACCGACGAGTTCGCGTTCGCCTCCGACGTCGACGTGCTCGACGTGGCGGTCACGTCTCGGCCTGCCACGGCAACACTGGTGCCGGGCTTCGACGGTGTGGACAACACCGAGGTCGCCACGGCCCCGCTGCCGGCACAGACGTCGCACACGTACCGCATCGCGGTGACGGTCGACACCAAGGCCGTCGTCGACCAGCAGGCATTCGACTGCGAGCTCGACGACGGCGAGACGGGAACGGGGTTGCTGAACCGGGCCCAGGTCAACCCGACCGACGACGCGTGCGTCGAGATCCCGACTTCGGCCGACCTCGAACTGCGCAAGGTCGTCTCGCAGCCGTCGGTGACGGTCGGTGATCAGGTGACCTTCACGCTGTACGTCACCAACAACGGCCCGGTCGACGCGTCGGATGTCACGGTTCGCGACATCTTGCCGGACGGGCTCGAGTACGTCTCGCAGTCGGGTGACGGACGGTACGCACCGGCTTCCGGTATCTGGACGATCGGCGATCTCGCCGTCGGAGAGCTGGTCGAGATCGACCTCGTCGTGACCGTCGAGGACGAGGGAACGATCACGAACCAGGCCGAGGTCTGGTCGTCGAGCGAACCCGACCCGGACTCGACTCCGGCGAACGGCAAGATCGGCGAGGACGACCAGGACAGCGCATCGGTCACCGGAACCGCGATCGTCGTGCAGCAGCCCCCGGTGACCCCTCCGCCGGCCACGCTCCCGCCGACGGGTGGCGAGACGCGGTCCCCGTTGACGATCGCCTCCTGGCTGATCGTGGGCGGTCTCGGTCTCGTACTCGTGGCGGCTCGACGCCGCTCGCGTCGGCTCGCCTGACGGCCGGCGCGACGCCGAATCCGAAATCCGACTTGTCGGGTCGGGATTCCTGTCCTAGGATCCCGACCCGATGAGTGAGCAATGGGGTTTCGAGACCAAGCAGATCCACGTCGGGGGCGATCCCGATCCGGCCACCGGTGCGCGAGCCGTACCGATCTACCAGACGACGTCGTTCGAGTTCCGCGACACCGACCACGCCGCGAACCTGTTCGCCCTCAGCGAGGTCGGCAACATCTACACCCGGATCATGAACCCGACGCAGGGGGCGCTGGAGGCCCGACTGTCGGCGCTCGAAGGCGGCTGCACGACCGCGATCGGGATCCCCGGTGCGCTGGCCGTCGCGTCCGGGCAGGCCGCCGCCACGCTCGCCTTCCTGACGCTCTGCGAGTCGGGCGACCACATCGTGGCGTCGGCGTCGCTGTACGGCGGCACGTACAACCTGCTGCACTACACGATGCCGAAGATGGGCATCGAGGTCACCTTCCTCGACGATCCTCACGACCTCGACGCCTGGCGCAACGCCATCCAGGACAACACGAAGGCGTTCTTCGGTGAGGTGCTCCCGAACCCGAAGAACGACGTGTTCGACATCGAGGGGGTCTCCGGCGTCGCTCACGACAACGGCATCCCGCTCATCGTCGACAACACGGTGCCGACGCCGTACCTGATCCGGCCGCTCGAGTGGGGCGCCGACATCGTCGTCCACTCGCTCACCAAGTTCATCGGCGGCCACGGCACCTCGATCGGCGGCGCGATCATCGACGGCGGCACCTTCGACTACGGCGAGTCCGGCCGCTTCCAGAACTTCAACGAGCCCGACCCGAGCTACCACGGGCTCGCGTACTGGCCGGCGCTCGGTCACGGCGCCTTCATCCTGAAGGCCCGCGTCCAGTTGCTCCGCGACATCGGCATGGCGATCTCGCCGTTCAACGCCTTCGCGTTCCTGCAGGGCCTCGAGACACTGAGCCTGCGCATGGAGCGGCACTGGTCGAACACCGCCAAGGTCGTCGAGTTCCTGCAGGGTCGCTCCGAGGTGAAGAGCATCAACTACGCCGGCATCGAATCGAGCCCGTGGCACGAGCGTGCCAAGAAGCTCGGCGGTGGCAAGGGGTACGGCTCGGTCATCGCGTTCGAGATCGACGGCGGCCTCGAGGCGGGCAAGAAGTTCGTCGAGGGGCTCACGCTGCACAGCCACGTCGCCAACATCGGTGACGCCCGCAGCCTGGTGATCCACCCGGCGAGCACGACGCACAGCCAGCTCACGCCCGAGGAGCAGGCCGCCAGCGACGTCACGCCGGGCCTCGTCCGACTCAGCGTCGGCCTCGAGAGCATCGACGACATCCTGGCCGACCTCGAGCAGGGCTTCGCCGCCGCCGGCTGACCGGTCACCGCCGCCGACGGGCTTGGTACCGTCGGCGGCATGTCCACCCCTCGTCAACGCGTCACGTTCCCGGGTGCGCTCGGGCACGATCTCGCCGCACGCCTCGATCTGCCGGCGGGCCCACCGAAGGCGTACGCGCTCTTCGCCCACTGCTTCACCTGCGGTAAGGACCTCCGTGCCGCCACGTCGATCGCGGCGAGCCTGACCGACGCCGGCTTCGCCGTGCTCCGGTTCGACTTCACCGGGCTCGGCGGGAGCGAGGGCGAGTTCGAGAACACGAACTTCACGTCGAACGTCGACGACCTCGTCGCCGCAGCGGCTTGGCTCCGTGCGGAGTACCGGGCTCCGCAGTTGCTCGTCGGTCACTCACTCGGCGGAGCGGCCGTCGTGGTCGCCGCCGCACAGATTCCCGAGGTGCGTGCGGTCGCCACGATCGGGGCGCCGTCCGAGTCGGGGCACGTCAACCAGCTGTTCGTCGACTCGGCCGACGAGATCGAGCAGCGGGGAGCGGCCGACGTCGAACTGGCGGGGCGACGCTTCACCATCACCAAGCAGCTGGTCGACGATCTCCGATCGGGCCGGGTCGTCGAGGCAGCCGGTGAGCTGCATCGACCGTTGCTGGTGCTCCACTCACCGATCGACAACGTCGTCGGTGTCGACCACGCCGCCGCCCTGTTCCTCGCGGCGCGGCACCCGCGCAGCTTCGTCTCGCTCGACGGCGCCGATCACCTACTCGGCGACGTCGCCGATGCCGTGTACGCCGCGAAGACCATCGGCACCTGGGCCGAGCGCTATCTCGTCGACGAGAGTGGGGTGAAGCCCCCTCCGCCGGCGTCGGCTCCGGTCATGGTCAGCGAGACCGGGCAGGGCAAGTTCCTCAACCACGTCGTCGTCGGTGAGCACCGGTTCCTGGCCGACGAGCCCGAGTCGATGGGCGGGTTCGACGCCGGGCCGAGCCCGTACGACCTGCTCGGCGCAGCGCTCGGCGCCTGCACATCGATGACGATCCGGATGTACGCCGACCACAAGGGCTTCTCGCTCGGCCGCGTGACCGTCGACGTGTCGCACGACAAGGTCCACGTCGACGACGCCGGCAACGTGGTCGAGGGTCGAGACGGCAAGATCGACCGGTTCCGGCGGTCGATCACCGTCGACGGCGATCTCGACGAACAGCTCCGGGCGAACGTGCTCCGCATCGCCGACAAGTGCCCCGTCCACCGCACCCTCGAACGGACGAGCCGGATCGAGACGTCGTTGTCCGAGTAGGCAGCGAGCGCCGAACGGCGGCTACTCGTCGCCGCGTTGTTCGTCGAGGAACCGCTCGAACTCGGCGCCGAGGTCGTCGGCACTCGGGATCGCCGCCTCGGCCTTGCGGTCGTGGTCGGCCTCGAGCATCCGGACGTACATCTGGAGCTGCGGGTCGTTCTCGACGACCTCGTCGTGCAGGGTGCGCCACCGTCCGATGTCGGCGACCAGCTCCCCGGCGTCGTCGGGAACGGGCACGCCGAGCACGTGCGACAGGTGCGTCTGCAGCGCCGCGACGGCTTGGGGATGCTCGGCGTTCATCAGATAGTGCGGGATCCCGACACGCAACGACACCGACGGCAGGCCTGCCTCGGCCAGTGCCGTCTGGACCACGCCGACGACCCCGGTGACGCCCTGGTACGACGGCTGGCCGATCCCGAGCGACCGGGCCAGACCGGCGTCGGTCGTGCTGCCGGTGACGAGCGGCGTGCGCGAGTGGGGGACCGCCTCCGCCGACGACCCGACGGTGACGACCGCCTCGCAGCCGAGCTGTCGGGCGACGCGAACGATGCAGTCGGCGTACGTGCGCCAGTAGAGGTGCGGCTCGACACCGAGCAGCACGACCAGGTCGCGTCCGCCGCGGCCCGACACGACGTCGAACCGGTTCTCCGGCCAGCGCACGACGCGCACGTCGCGTTCGTCGAACTCGACGAGGGGTCGTTCCTGGGTGAAGTCGTAGAACGGATCGGGGTCGATCTCGCCCACGGTGATCGCCGTGTCGGCGGGAGCGAAGCGGTCGAGGGCCGTGGTGGCGGCACCCCCGATGTCGAACAGCCCGGTGAGGCCGATCAGCATGACGGGTGACCGCAGTTCGGCCAGCCCGGTCGTCTCGAGTTCGAGCACGTCGTCGACGTTCACGCCCACAGTGTGCCGCGAGTGTTTGCCGGTCCGTCGGTGGACTCGACCTTCGTCAGGCGAGCTGTTCGACGACGTGGTCGATGCAGCCGGTGAGCGCCTCGATGTCGGCGGGGTCGATCGCCGGGAACATGCCGATGCGGAGCTGGTTCCGGCCGAGCTTGCGGTAGCTGTCGGTGTCGAGGATGCCGTTCGCCCGGAGGGCAGCGTTGACGTCGTCGGCTGACACCGTCTCGTCGAGATCGATCGTCGCGACGACCGACGACCGCTGCGCCGGGTCGGTGACGAACGGGGTGGCGTACGACGACGCCTCGGCCCAGCCGTACATCGTCGACGCCGACTGATCGGAGCGGCCGGCACACCACTCGAGCCCACCGTTGGCGTTCATCCACTGGAGCTGCGCGTCGAGCATGATCAGGGTCGCGACGGCCGGCGTGTTGTACGTCTGGTTCGAGGTGCTGTTGCTCAGCGCGATGCCGAGGTCGATCGACGCCGGCACCCAGCGGTCGCTCGCTGCGATCCGTTCGATGCGCTCGACGGCGGCGGGGGAGCAGGCGGCGAGCCAGAGTCCACCGTCGGCGGCGAAGCATTTCTGCGGCGCGAAGTAGTAGACGTCGACATCGTCGGTGTTCCAGCGGAGGCCACCGGCGGCCGATGTGGCGTCGACGGCGACGAGCGATCCGGCGTCGGCGCCGTCGGGGCGGATCGGGGACATGGCGACGCCGGTCGAGGTCTCGTTGTGGGTGAGGGCGTACAGGTCGACCCCGGCCTCGGCGGTGGGCAGCGGGTGGGTGCCCGTCTCGCTCTCGATCACCGTCGGGTCACCGAGGTGCGGTGCCTCCGCGCACGCCTTCGCGAACTTCGACGAGAACTCGCCGAACACGAGGTGCTGGCTGCGCTGGTCGACCAGGCCGAACGTGGCGGCGTCCCAGAACACGGTGGTGCCACCGTTGCCGAGCACGATCTCCCACCCGTCCGGGAGCGAGAACAGGTCGGTGAGTCCCGCCCGGACCGAACCGACGAGGTTCTTGACCTGCGGCTTGCGGTGGGACGTCCCCATGATCGTGGAGGCGCCGGCGACGACGGCGTCGATCTGCTCGGGGCGGACCTTGGACGGGCCGCAACCGAAGCGTCCGTCGGCGGGCAACATCGAGTCGGGGAGGGTGATGTCCTGCGGGTTCACGCACGCCAGGATGGCACCGCACCGGCCCCGTCGCACAACGAGTTGCTTCATGTTTCGTACGACACTTCCGGTCCGCGCTCCGTCACGATCCGGAACGGTTCGACCACTTCGCAACCGGGCGGGGAAACCACGCCGAAAGCTGGCACGATGTGATGCCGTGAACAGAGTCTCGGAACGTCTCGCGTCCATCGCCCCCTCCGCCACGCTCGCCGTCGACGCCAAGGCCAAGGCGCTCAAGGCCGCCGGCGAGAACGTCATCGGCTTCGGCGCCGGTGAGCCCGACTTCCCGACCCCGGCGCACATCGTCGAGGCGGCGGTCGAGGCGTGCCGCGACCCGAAGAACCACCGCTACACGCCGGCGGGCGGTCTGCCCGAGCTCAAGGAGGCGATCGCGGCCAAGACGAAGCGCGACTCCGGCTTCGAGTGCGAACCGAGCCAGGTCGTGGTGACCAACGGTGGCAAGCACGCCGTGTTCTCCGCGTTCGCTGCGCTCTGCGATCCGGGCGACGAGGTGCTGCTCCCGGCGCCGTACTGGACGACGTACCCCGAGTCGATCACCCTCGCCGGCGGGGTGCCGGTCGTGATCGACACCACCGACGACACCGGCTTCAAGGTCACGGTCGACCAGCTCGACGCCGCCAAGACCGACCGCACCAAGGTGCTGCTGTTCGTCAGCCCCGACAATCCGTCGGGCGCCATCTACGACCCTGCCGAGGTGAAGGCGATCGGCGAGTGGGCCGTCGAGAACGGCATCTGGGTCGTCACCGACGAGATCTACGAGCACCTGGTGTACGGCGACAACGAGTTCGCCTCGATGCCGACCCTCGTCCCCGAACTCGCCGACACCTGTCTGATCCTGAACGGCGTCGCCAAGACGTACGCGATGACCGGCTGGCGCGTCGGCTGGCTCATCGGCCCCGCCGACGTCGCCAAGGCGTGCACCAACTTCCAGAGCCACGCCACGTCGAACGTCGCCAACGTCGCACAGCGCGCGGCGCTCGCCGCCGTGTCGGGTCCGCTCGACGACGTCGTGATGATGCGTGAGGCCTTCACCCGTCGTGGCACGACCATGCACGGCATGCTCAACGACATCGACGGCGTCACCTGCATCGAGCCACAGGGAGCGTTCTATTGCTTCCCGAACCTGACGGGCCTGCTCGGCCGAGACATCAACGGACAGTCGGCCTCGTCGACCCTCGAACTCGCCGACTTGGTGCTCGAACAGGCCAAGGTCGCCTTCGTGCCGGGTGAGGCGTTCGGCGCCCCTGGCTACGCCCGTTTCAGCTTCGCATTGGGCGACGACGACATGGCCGAAGGCATCCGACGCTTCGCCGAACTCGTCGGCTGACCGGGCGAACCCCGAACGCGAGAACGGCCCG
>JBPEWX010000777.1:0-4273 GCA_052032235.1 Ilumatobacter sp.
CGGTGAAGTAGGCGACGTCGGCCGGCCCGATGCCGACGGCGACGGTCTGCCAGTCGACGACGGTCACGGCCGGTGCGTCGTCGGTGCGGCCGAGGAGGAGGTTGTCGAGGCGGTAGTCGCCGTGGGTCACGCACCACTCGCCGGGCCCCTCCGCCCATTCGGTGACGAGTTCGCTCCACCGGCCGTAGCGCTCGACGAGCAGACGTCCCACGTCGAGGTCGTCGGTCGACATCCGCCCGGCGAAGCGGTCGAGGAACCCGGGCAGCAACATCTGCAGGAGGCCGGTCATCTGCATCGTGCGCTCGGCGTCGGGGAACCCGAGCCAGTCGAACGAACGCCACTCCTCGGTGCGTCCCCACGTGGGCGCGTGCAGCCCGACTGCCTCGTCGATCACGGTTTCGGCAACCGTGATCGCGCACCCGGCGATCTGATCACCCTGCTCGGAGTCGCACAGGTCGTTCATCAACAGGGCGAACTCGTGGGTGTCGGGATCCCATTCGACGCGATGCACGTCGGGCACCGTCATCGTGATGTGATCTCGGAGGTCGCGGTAGAAGCCGACCTCACGGACGTAGGTGCCGGTGAGCTTCGCTGCCTCCCGGCTGATGTCGCTGGCCGACGGGAACTTGGCGACGACGCTCGCCGGCAGGCCCGGGTCGTCGCGATCCCAGGTGAGTTCGAAACGGACGTTCTCGCCGACCTGGCCGGTGCCGATCGACGCTGCCGTGAAGCCGGTGACCCGAGCCCCGTTCGACGTCGCCGCGAGCGCCTCGGTCAGCCAGACGGCATCGACCGTGGACGCGTTGATGACTTCGGTATCCCCCACGTCGACGAGCCTGCCACAGGCGGTCGGCGACGCAGGCGTCGGAGCGTCAGTACAGACGCGTTCGTTCGTCGTCGTCGATGATGTCGTGCATCTGCTCGACCGTCAGATCGAGTCGACCGTGTCGGACCATCGCCCGGGCGAGCAGCCGGTCGTCTGCCGACCGCTCCTCTCGCTCTCGGTTCCACAGGTCCGAGCGGATGATGCATTTGCCGCAGTGGAAGTATCCGGTCGTCAGGTGGACCGCGAGCGCGAGATCGGGCACCGATCCGTTCGCCGCGAGTCGCTCGCGAACGTCGAGGTCGCGGACGATCTCGGCCTGCCCGCGCAGGCGCAGCGTGTTCTTGTGGCCCGGCACGAGGAAGATCAGTCCGACGTAGGGGTGCTCGAGCACGTTGAGGAACGTGTCGGTGCGATGGTTGCCGTAGCGGTCGGGGATGACGAGGGTGTGTTCGTCGAGGATGCGCACGAACCCGGGTTCGTCGCCCTTCGGTGAGATGTCGATCTTGCCGAAGCCGTCCGAGGAGGCGACGAGGACGAACGGTGAGCGGGCGACGAACTCGCGGCACTCGTCGTCGAAGACGTCGAACTCCTTGTCGGTGACCAGGTGGCTGGGTGGACGCATGACCGCGCGGAACTGCTCCAGCGTCTCGATCCGATCCCGGAATTCCATCGCGCCCCCTGTTCGTCCGCCCATCTCGGAGGGTAACCGATCGTCACGGTGCGTGAGCGATGTGGCGGCCTGCCCGCCCGGGGTCAGCCGAGCACGGAGTTGGTCGTCGCCGCTCGCTGTCGTCGTCGAGAGAACGCACCCAGGTCGATCGTTCGTCCGGTGCGCGGACCGACGAACTGCACCGGGTCGATGTCGTGTTCGTGTCCGTCGGAGACGGCGTCGATGATCGACCGCATGAACATGCCGGCGATCGGGGCGTTCTTGAACTGATTGCCGCTCGTCGCGCACGCCATGTAGAAGCCGGGCAGTGACGACCGGTCGTAGATCGGCACCCAGTCGTCGGCGACGTCGTAGAGCGAGGCGAGACCGGTCGGCGCGTTCGGGACTCGGAACCCGGGCACCCGGCGGGCGAAGCGGAGCATCGCGGTCTCCCACACGTCGACGGTCGGATACGGCGAGTTCTCGTCCGGGTCGTCGACCCAGACGAGTTCGTCGCACTCGGGCTCGGTGCTCCCGATCATCATCGAGCCGCCGGGTTGCGGCCGGAAGTACTGCCCGAGATCGACATCGGCGACGAACGCCCCGCCGTCGTCGAGCCCGGTGCCAGCAGGCGCCGTCACCACGAAGACCTCCTGTCGGAGGGGGCGGTGCCCGATCGTCATGTCGTCGGTCACGCCGGCGAGCCGGTTGAGGTGCGCGGAGTGGGGGCCGCCGACGTTGACGACGACGGGGGCTTCGACCGCTGAGCCGTCGGCGAGGGTGACGCCGCGCACGACGTCGTCCCGGTCGATCGACACGACCTCGGCGCCGAACCGGAACGTGGCGCCGTGTTGCTTCGCCGCCCACGCCAGGTTCTTGGCGGCGAGCATCGGATCGTCGACGAAGCCGCAGCCGTGACACAGGATCGCGGTGAGGTGACCGTCCGGGTCGTCGGCGAACGCCGGGTCGTCGATCGGCTTGGGCGGGTAGAAGCGGCCCGGATCGAGGGCGGGGTAGCGCCGGGCGAGCGCGTCGGCGTCGAGTTCTTCGTGGTCGATGCCGTACTCGCGCCATCGTGCGAGCATGTCGTCGGGGTCGTAGCCCGTGGTCCGGAACGTGAGGTTCGGGCACTCGACGAACGTCGCCATGCCGTCGGGGTCGATGCCGCCGAGGTGGTCGGCCCAGTGACGCCACATGGTCGCCGCTTCCCATGCGGTGAGGATCGCGTCGGGCGTCGAGTAGCTGAATCGGACGATCGCCGCCGACGCGCTGGTCGAACCGGCACCGGCGGCGGGACCGCGGTCGACTACGACGACGTCGCGACCGCTGCGCGCCAGTTCGAGCGCGACCGAGCTGCCGATGACGCCGGCACCGATGACGACGGCGTCGGCCGAGCGGGTGGTCACGGGCGTCAGTTGACCTGCTTCTCCTGGCCTTCCCAGAACGGGGCGCGGAGCTTGAACTTCTGGAGCTTGCCGGTGGCGGTGCGGGCCAGTTCGCTGCGGAACTCGACCTTCTTCGGACACTTGTAGCCGGCGAGCTTCTGCTTGGTCCACGCGATCACGTCGGCTTCGGTGAGATCCGAACCCTCGACGGTGACGACCAGCGCCGTCACGAGTTCGCCCCATTTTTCGTCGGGGATGCCGATCACGGCGACCTCGGTGATGTCGGGGTGCTGGAAGATCGCGTCCTCGACCTCGATCGAGCTGACGTTCTCGCCGCCCGAGATGATGACGTCCTTCTTGCGGTCGGCGATCGTGACGTAGTTCGCGTCGTCGATCGTGCCGCCGTCGCCGGTGTGGAAGAAGCCGTCGTAGATCGCAGCGGCCGTCTGGTCGGGCTGCTCCCAGTAGCCCTCCATGATCATGTTGCCGCGAGCCATGATCTCGCCGCTCGGGCTGACGTCCATCGTGCACCCGACGACCGGTGCGCCGGCCTTGTTCAACCGCACGGCTTGCTCGCTCACGGGCAGGTCGTCCCACTCCGGGCGCATTCGGTTCATCGTCAGGAGCGGGGTCGTCTCGGTGAGCCCGTAGATCTGGACGAACTCCCAGCCGAGCTCGGTCATGCAGCGTTCGATCGTCTTGGTCGGCGGGGGAGCGCCGGCACAGACGATGCGGACACGGTCGCGGCCGGGGATCGGCCCGTCCCATTCGGCGGCGGCGTCGAGGATCATGTTGAGCACGGCGGGTGCGCCACACATCAGGGTGACGCCGTGCTCCTCGACGCGGCGGAGGATCTCGGCACCGTCGATCTTGCGGATGATCACGTGCTCGGCACCCATGCCGGTGACGGCATAGAGCATGCCCCACCCGTTGCAGTGGAACTGGGGCAGCGTGTGGAGGTAGACGTCGCGGTCGCTGACGGTCATGTGCCAACCGAACACGGTGGCGTTGAGCCAGATGTTGCGATGGGTGAGCTGCACACCCTTGGGTCGGGCGGTGGTGCCCGACGTGTAGTTGATCGTGGCCGTTGCGTCCTCGTCGGCTTCCCACGGCTGCGGTTCGGCGTCGAACTTCATGAGCACGGCGTCGCTCTCGGCACCGATCGTCCACTTCATCTCGCACTCGACGTCGGCCATCGAGTCGGCGAGTTCGGGGTCGACGAGGAGCACCCGGGCTCCCGAGTGCTCGACGATGTACTTCACCTCTTCGGCGACGAGCCGGAAGTTGATCGGGACCAGGATCCGGCCCGATCCCGACACCCCGAACAGTGCGGTGAGCAGACGCGCCGAGTTGTGCGACACCATGGCGACCCGTTCGCCCGGTGCGATGCCGAGTTCGTCGAGTCCGGCCGCC
>JBPEWX010000778.1:0-7183 GCA_052032235.1 Ilumatobacter sp.
CGGAGAGCACGTCGATCTGCGATTCGGCGTCGAAGAGCGCTTGCGCAGCGGCATTGGCACGATCGCGTGCCGCCTGGATTTCGCGTGCAGCCTGGGCGGCGGCGGGGTCGTCGGCGCCCGCGACGATGACGTGGTGGGGCGCGAACGCCACCAGCAAGCCGACGATCGCGGCCCACGTCCGGGTTGTCGCTGTTCCAGGCACGAGCAACAACGTTACAGAATGATGACGAACAACGGGCGTCATCCCCGAAGGTTCAGACGAGGACCGGCACCGGACGACGACGGGCCGGCGAGTCCGTCGTCGCGTCGGGCATCGCCACCACGTGCGCCGGCGCGACCGTCGCCGGATCGTCCGCCGGTCCTCGATGCGACAGTTCGCCGCGCGCCGCCACGAAGCCGGCGAGCACGGGGAACCAGAGGTCGAGCACGCGGAACACGGCGACCGCGAGTGCCGCCGGGCCGGCGGCGGCGCCACCGGCGACGAGGAGCGCCACGAGCGACCCCTCGACGACACCGACCCCGCCGGGAACGATCGACACCATCGATGCAGCGAGCGCCGTGGCGTACACGATCAGGGCATCGGTCGGGCCGAGGTCGAGCCCCGACGCGGCGAGCGCCGCACCGAGCACCGTGGCCCCGAGCAATTTGCCGAGGATCGCGTGCCCGAGCAGCCGGACGAGACTGGCCGGCCGTCGACGGCCGAGATCGAGTGCGTCGAACCAACCGGTCGGCATCGGCGTCGGCGGACGCCGCCGGATCCGCTGCGCCCGGTCCCACGCCCACCCCGCGACCGAGCGACTGCGCATCACCACGACCGCGGCGCCGACGATGGCGAGGGTGTAGATCGAGAAGCCGATCGCGGCGGCGATCCACCAACCGGTGAGTCGCCCCGTCGCCACCAAGGTCACGATGGTGATCGCGAGCAAGCCGCCGAGTGCGAGGAACGCAGCCGCGGCAGTGAGCACACAGGCTGCCACGACAGAACCCGGCTGGTGTCCCCGTTGCCGGCCGTGTCGGACGAAGACGGCGAGACCGGCGGCGCCGGCGGACTTGACGAGCTTCTGCGCCGCGAACCCCACTGCGGCGGTGCGAGTCATCTCGGCGGCGCCACATCGGACGTCGACGGCGTCGTGGGCGACCTGGTTCATCCAGCCGCGGTTCCACATCGCCAGGATCGACACGGCGCCCCCCAGCACGAGCGGGACGGGTCGGAGGTCACCCAACCTCGCGAAGACGAACCGAACCGGCCCGCCGTATCCCACGGCGAACAGTGCGAGCAGGACGGCTGCGATGGCGATGATGAGGCTGTGGCGCAGGCGGGTTCGCATGGAGTACTCCTCGTCGGCGATGCGCGGCGGGTGTCGCACTCCCCTTCGGTAGCACTGCATCGGCACCGCGAACGCCCGATCCGAGCCCGATCGGGAACTCGTGACCGAAGCTTGATCTGACGTCCATCGGACCGTCACCCGACCGCAACGAACACCCCACCGGTTCGATCACGGCACGGGTCGCACGAACTGACACCCATCCGCTATGGTTCCCGTTCATCGGGACACCGAGTCCCATATTTCGAGATCATGTGGATCATCATCACGCTGGCGGCCGCCACCTTCCAGATCCTGCGGACGTCGCGCCAGCACCAGCTCCGGACGGTGTTGTCGACCACTGCCGCCGGTTTCGTCCGGTACGCCTACGGGGCACCACTGGCGGTCCTGCTCTGCATCGTCGTGTTCGGGGTGCTCCGACGCCCGTTGCCCGGCGTGCCGATGACGTTCTGGCCCGCACTGGTGATCGGCGCCGTCGGACAGATCGCCGGCACGGTCGCACTCCTCCAGTCGTTCAAGGTGCGCGACTTCGCCGTCGGCACCGTCTACTCCAAGTCCGAAGTGCTCTTCGTCGCAGCGCTCGGAGCCATCGGCTTCGAGACCGCGCTCCGACCGCCCGGCTGGTTGGGCGCCGTCCTCGTGACGATCGGCGTCGCCTGGCTGGCGTCAGCGGGATCGCTCACCACGCTGCTGCAACGAGCAGGCGACCCGGCCGCGCTCCTCGGCCTCGCAGCCGGTGCCGGGTTCGCAGCCGCATCGCTCGGCATCGGGTCGGCATCGCGCTCGTTGACGGATGCTCCGTCGTTCGACCGCGCGGTGCTCACCCTCACCGCACTGTTGATCCTCCAGACGCTGCTCAACGCCGGATGGTTCGTCGTCGTCGACCCAGCCGCGATCACCCGGACGATCGGCGCGTGGCGTCCGGCGATCCCGGTCGGGATCCTCAGCCTGCTCGGCTCGATCGGGTGGGCATGGGCGTTCACGCTCGAGAGCGCCGCGAAGGTGCGGACCCTGGGGCAGGTCGAACTCGTCATCGCGTTCGTCCTGGCCCGGCTCACGCTCGGCGAACGCCACACCCGTGCCGACTACCTGGCCAGCGGGGTGGTGCTCACCGGTGTCGTCCTCGTGACGGTCTGGGGCTGAGACGGACCACGATCCCGACCGCAGCCAGCGCGCCGGCGGTCGTCCACCAGAGTCGTCGGGCCAGCCGGATCGCCCGCCGGATGTCGGACGACGTCGGCGGGTGTCCGTCGCCCAGCGTTCCGCGGTCTTCGAGCACCGAGCCGTACCGGTTGGCCCCACCGAGTCGGACGCCGAGCGCGCCGGCGAAGGCGGCCTCGATCACCCCACCGTTCGGTGACGGGTGCGAACCGGCGTCGCGACGGACCGTGTCGACGATCACCCGCCACTGACGCGGCCGCGCCGCTGCGACGCCGCACGCCGTCAGACGCGCCGGCATCCAGGCTGCGACGTCGTCGAGTCGAGCGGCGACCTTGCCGAATCGTTCGTATCGCTCGTCCCGGTGGCCGATCATGGCGTCGAGCGTGTTGACCGCCCGGTGGGCGAGCACCGCCGGCGCCCCACCCACCGCCGCGAACAACAGCGGGGCGGTGACGGCGTCGACCGTGTTCTCGGCGAGCGTCTCGACCGCCGCTCGCGCCACGTCGGACGGATCGAGCGAGTCGGTCTCGCGGCCCACGATCCGGCCCACCCGGTGGCGTGCGAGCCGCAGGTCGCCGATGTCGAGCGCGTCGGCAACCGAGGCGACCTCGGCGACGAGCATCGAGCCCGCCACCGACATCGACGTCGCGACGACGTCTCCGACCGGCCGACCCGCGACCCGGCGGATCACGACGCCCAGCCCCCACGCCGCCCCGACCAAGACCGCCGTGTGCATCGCTCCGACCGTCACCGAGTCGGCGTACGACCGGCGCTCGAGCCGACGGGCGACGCGACCGAACCAGGCGACGGGGTGCACCCGGTCGGGCGGTTCTCCGAGCACCGAATCGACGGCGAGTGCGACGACCGGCGTCAGCATCCGGCGAGCCGACGGATCAGATCGGTGTCGACGTGTTCGTCGATGGCGTCGGCCAAGAGATCGAACGTCGACGACAGCGGGTCGACGGCCGGGCGTCCGAACCAGCGGTCGAGCAGCCGGGTGTCCTCGAGCAGACCGTGCACGGTGGTGGCGACCACCGACCCCTGTCGTACCAGCGGGCCGACCTCGGCATTGCCACCGTCGAGC
This sequence comes from Ilumatobacter sp., assembly GCA_052032235.1. Classification (GTDB taxonomy): domain Bacteria; phylum Actinomycetota; class Acidimicrobiia; order Acidimicrobiales; family Ilumatobacteraceae; genus Ilumatobacter. Next base: position 3,571 of record JBPEWX010000778.1, read on the forward strand.
ACGTGCCCGTGCCGGATCTCGTACCCGGGCACGTCCAGACCGTCGAGACGAAGCGTCGTGGCGCGCACCAGCTTCTCCCCCATCATCTCGGTGTCGTACGGGAGCACGTCGAGCGCCGGCACCGTCGGACGGGCGGACTCGATCCCGTCGACGTCGCGGATCGTCCGACCGAGCATCATCGCGCCGCCGCAGACACCCAGCACACGCCGTCCGTCGCGTGCCGCAGCGACGACGGCATGATCGAGTCCCCGCGAACGGAGCCAGTCGAGGTCGGCGACCACGTGCTTCGACCCGGGCACGATCACCCAGTCCGCCCGTTCGAGGTCGGCCGGATCGTCGGTCCAGACGGTCCGGGCCACCGACGGGAGCAGGCGGAACTCATCCAGGTTCGAGCCGTACGGGAGCCGCACGATCGCCACGCGGGCGCCGTCGGCGGGACCGAGCGAGCGGATGGTCGCCCCCTCCTCGTCCGGCAACTCGTGACGGAGCATCGGCACCGTCCCGGCGTGCGCCATCCCGGTCAGCTCGCTCAGTCGGGCGGGACCCGGAGCGAGCAGCGCCGGATCACCTCGGAAGCGATTGAGCACGAAACCGGCCAGTCGTTCGCGAGTCGCGTCGGGCACGAGCGACCAGGTGCCGTAGAGGTGCGCGAACGACCCACCGCGGTCGATGTCGCTGACGAGGAGCGCGGCGGCGTCCGCGTGCTCGACGATGCGGTTGTTCACCTGGTCACGCAGATTGATCTCGGCGGGGCTGCCCGCTCCTTCGATCACGACGAGTTCGTGACGGTCGCGGAGCTCGTCGAACGACGCCCGCATCGCGGTCCACATCAGGTCGTGGCGCTCGTTCCACGGCAGCGCGCTGATCTCCGGGTCCCGGCGTCCACGGACGACGACCTGGCTGCGTGTCTCCGACTCCGGCTTCACGAGCACCGGGTTCATCTCGACGGTCGGCTCGACCCCGGCGGCCCGCGCCTGCAGCCATTGGGCGACGCCGATCTCCCCACCCGCGACGACCCGAGCGTTGTTCGACATGTTCTGCGCCTTGAACGGGACGACATCGACCCCGTTTCGTGCGAACCAGCGACACAGCGCCGCGGTGAGCAACGACTTGCCGGCCGACGACGTGCAGCCGAGCACCATCAGCGGCCGGGTCACGCGGCCAGCACCTCGTCGAGCGCAGCGAGGAACCGCTCCGTCCCGCGGTCGTCGGACACCGCGACCCGAACCGAACCCGGGAGTCCGTAGCTGCCCAGCTCACGGACCAGCACGCGACGGCGGAACAATGGCTCGACGAGATCGCCGGCGTCGTCGAGCACCACCCAATTCGCATCGGTCTCGCGAACGGCCAACCCGCGGGCAGTCACACCATCGACCAACCGACGACGGCCGGCGGCGATGCGGCGCGACCAGCCGATCAGATCGCTCTCGTCGGCGAGTCGCTCGACGACGGCACACGCGAGTCCACTCACCGACCATTCGGGACGACGCTCGCGGAACCGTCGGGCGTCGTCCTCGGACGGGGCGATCGCGTACCCGACGCGGAGCCCGGGGCAGCACCACGTCTTGGTGAGCGAGGCGATGCGCCACGACGACCGGTCGCCGCGAGTCCATCGACCGGTCGCCAATGCATGGAACGACTCGTCCCACACGAACGCCTCGTCGGCGGCCGGAGCGAGCCGACCACCGGGGGCCGACGGGTTGCTGCGCCAACGCGGCGCACCACGTTCGACACGCCGCAGGTGCCGCCGGTAGAGCGAGAACTCGGGGTCGCGCACGTCACCGACGGGGTACAACGAGGCGAGCACTGCGATGGCTTCCGCCGCACCGTTCGTCAACACCACACGCTCGACGGGTTCGCCGAGCGCAGCCGCCATCGCGGCCGTGGCGCGACGGTCGTCGGGATACCAGGCCGAACGCGTCGCTTCGCGTTCGACGATCGAGGCGACGTCAGGGGCGAAGGGGTTGAGACTCGCCGACAGGTCGAGCACCTGTTCGACCCGGCAGCCGAGTTCGGCAGCCGCCGCCACCGCACGACCGCCGTGCTCGTTCACGAGTCGAGGATCTCGCGGCGCGGGATGACCACGACCGTGCCGTCGTCCTCGTGTTGCACCGTGACGCGCACCCCGTAGAACTCGCGGAGGGTGTCGGCGGACAGCACGTCGACCGCCGCCCCCGACGCCACGACCCGACCACCGTGGAGCAACACCAGCCGATCCGAATACATCCCGGCGAGCGTGAGGTCGTGCATCGCCGACACGACCGTCAGACCGTGCTCGTGGCGCAGCCGTTCGACCAGTTCGAGGGCCTGCTGCTGGTGCCCGATGTCGAGCGCGCTCGTCGGCTCGTCGAGCAGCAGCACCGGCGCCTCCTGGGCGAGGGCGCGGGCGATCGCGATCCGCTGCCGCTCGCCGCCGGAGAGTTCGCCCAGACGACGGTCGGCGTAGCCGCCGAGATCGAGCCGTTCGAGGACGTCGTGGGCGAGCGCCCGGTCGTGCTTCGACTCGGTCGCGAAGTAGCCGATGTACGGCGTCCGTCCGAGGAGCACGTACTCGTACGCCGTCATGTCGTCGGGCAGGATCGGCTCCTGGGGCACGTAGGCGACCAGGGCGGCACGACGGCGACTCGACCGGAGGTCGACCGAGGCGCCGTCGATCACGACCTCGCCGCGACGCTCGACCAGTCCGACGATCGCTCGCAGCAGGGTCGACTTGCCGGCACCGTTCGGCCCGATCAGACCCAACCACTCCCCCGGGGCGATCCGGTCGGAGAACGGGGCCAACGCCTCGTGGTCGCCGTAGCGGACCGAGACGTCGCGGAGTTCGAGCGAGCTCACGGCCCGATCCTCCGCATGCGGAGCAGCACGATGAAGAACGGCGCGCCGAGGAACGCGGTCACGACACCGATCGGGGTCTCGGCGGGGCTCGTCAGCACCCGACCGGGCACGTCGGCCAGGATCAGGAACGCGCCGCCGATCATCAGCGACAGCGGGATCAGCCGTCGATAGCCGACTCCGGCGGCGAGCCGGATCATGTGCGGGATGATCAGGCCGACGAAGCCGATCAGCCCGCTCACGCTCACGACCGCAGCGGTGCCGAGCGTCGCTGCGACGATGATGATGAGCCGAGTACGACGGACGTTCATGCCCAGCGTCGCCGCCTCGTCGTCACCGACGCGCATCACGTCGAGGTGCCGTCGATGGACCATCAGCACGAGGACGCTGATCGCGACATAGGGCAGGACGAGCGTGACGTCGGCCCACGTCGCCGTCGACAGCCGTCCGAGGATCCACGAGTAGACCTCCTGGACACGGTCGACGTTGCGCTGGAGCAGGAACGTCTGGATCGCGGTCGTGAAGCTGACGACCGCCACACCGGCGAGGACGAGGGTCGCGCCGGACTGTGCCCGGCCACCGAACGCGCCGCCGACCAGGTAGGTGAGCAACACGGTCACGACCGACACGATGAAGGCGACGGCGACGACCGGGTCGAAGCTCCAGGACTCGGTCGCCGTGCGGCCGACCGTGAGCGCGATCGTGGCACCGAGCCCGGCGCCGGATGCTGCGCCGAGCAGGTACGGGTCGACGAGCGGGTTGCGGAACACGCCCTGGTAGC
>JBPEWX010000779.1:0-1864 GCA_052032235.1 Ilumatobacter sp.
GCGTGCGACGACTGCGTCGTCAGCTTCCTCCTACGAGACGACGAGGAACAGGTCGAGCAGACGCCGCTCGTGCTCGACCTCGACCAGGTGCGGGTCGTGCGCCTGCTCGGCAAGGCCGGGCTCGTGCCCGACCTGCGGTACGACGTCGCCAGCTGACCCGGCCGGGCTGCTCGTACGCTGGTCGCATGCGGCGCCCCGAGCCACTCCCGACGTGGGACGAACTCGTCGCGCTCGCGGCCGAGCACGACATCCACCACGTCGGCGTCGCACCGGCCGACGTGCTCGAGCGGGCTCGCACGGCGCTCGTCGAACGCAAGGCTGCCGGTCTCCACGCCGGCATGGAGTTCACGTACCGCAATCCCGACCGCTCCACCGACCCGTCCCGAGCGGTCGAAGGCGCCCGCTCGGTGCTCGTGTTCGCCAAGCCGTACCTGGCCGAGCACGAACCGGAACGCCCACCCGGCGTCCAAGGACGAGTCGGCCGCTACGCCTGGGTCGACCACTACGGCCCGCTGCGCACGAGCCTGCAGGAGATCGCCCGCCGCATCCGCCGCTCCGGTCATCGGGCCACGGCGTTCACCGACGACAACTCGATCGTCGACCGCGAAGTCGCCTACCGCGGCGGTCTCGGCTGGTTCGGCAAGAACGCCAATCTGCTCGTCCCCGGCGCCGGCAGCTTCTTCGTGCTCGGCTCGATCGTCACCACCGCCGACTACGAACCGAACGAACCGGTCAAGGACGGCTGCGGCACCTGCCGCCGGTGCCTCGACGGGTGCCCGACCGGGGCGATCGTCGCCCCCGGGGTGGTCGACGCCAATCGGTGTCTCGCCTGGCTGGTGCAACAGCCGGGCACCTTCCCGCACGAGTACCGCGAAGCGCTCGGCGACCGCTTCTACGGGTGCGACGACTGTCAGGAGGTGTGTCCGCCCACGGTGCGACTGGGGTCCCGCCACGAGGTCGACGCCGTGGAGCTCGCCCGGCACCCCCGTGGCCAGCACCCGCCCGACGGGGGCGTGCAGGCGTGGGTCGACATGCTCGACGTGCTCGAGATGTCCGACGACGACCTGGTCGCCCACTTCGGCCGCTGGTACCTCGCCGGCCGCGATCCGATCTGGTGGCGACGCAACGCCCTCGTCGTGCTCGGCAACATCGGCGATGCCGCCGATGAACGCACCCGCCGCGTGCTCGACCACTACCGTGCCCACGACAGCGAGCTGCTGCGCGAGCACGCCGACTGGGCGGCCGGGCAGCTCGGGCTGCAATCCAGCGAACGACCGTGAAGCACCTCCTCGTCACCAACGACTTCCCACCCAAGATCGGCGGCATCCAGTCCCTGCTGTGGGAGTGGTGGCGTCGGCTGCCGCCCGAGCAGTTCGCCGTGCTCACCAGCCCGTACGACGGCGCCGCCGAGTTCGACGCCGAGCAGGCGTTCCGGGTCGACCGTGTGCCCGAGCCGGTGCTGTTGCCGCACCCGATCATGACCAAGCGCGTCAACGACATGGCGAAGGAGTTCGGCGCCGAACTCGTCGTGCTCGACCCTGCCGTGCCGCTCGGTCTGATCGGGCCGACCCTCGACCTCCCGTACGACGTCGTGCTGCACGGTGCCGAGGTCACCGTGCCCGGCCGTCTCCCCGGCAGCAAGCAGGCGCTGGCCTGGGTGCTGCGCAACGCCCGACACGTGATCGCAGCGGGTGAGTACTCCTCGGCCGAGGCCGATCGGGCAGCCGGGCGAGCCCTGCCGACCACCGTCGTCCCGCCCGGTGTCGACACCGAACGGTTCCGGCCGCTCACCGACGACGAGCGAGCGGCGGCGCGGGCCGACTTCGACCTGCCGGTCGACGGCCAGGTGATCGTCGGCGTGTCC
>JBPEWX010000078.1:0-3059 GCA_052032235.1 Ilumatobacter sp.
GGGCGTCGTACCCGTGCAGCCCGACGGGACCGTGCCCGACGGCATCGCCGAACAGGCCGAAGTGGTGTGGCAGAACATCGGCGCCATGCTCGACCAGGCCGGCATGCGCCCGGCCGACATCGTCTCGGTCACCACCTACGCCGTCGTCGGCGAACCGCTGGCCGAGGTGATGGCCGCTCGTGACCGCTTCCTCGGTGGCCACCGGGCCGCCTCCACGTTGGTCACCGTGCCCGCCCTCGCCCAACCGGCGTGGCGGATGGAGATCGCCGTCGTCGCCGCCGCCTGACCTACCCTGACACCATGTCGGAACGCTCGATCGCCACCTGGTTGGGAGAGCACGCCGACGTCGACTGCTGCGACATCGTCACCACCGGCCGCACCACCGGCAACCCCCACGAGATCGAGATCTGGTTCGGGGTCGATGGCGGGACGATGTACCTCATCTCGGGCAACGGTGTCGGTGCGGACTGGTACCAGAACCTCCTGTTCAACCGGGAGGTCGTCGTGAAGCTGGCCGGGTCGACCCATCTCGGCCATGCCCGCGTCGTGGTCGAACCCGACGAGCGACGCCGGGTCGGTGACCTGATGGGCGACAAGTACGTGTGGGGTGGCGACCCGTCGATCGGCCTCACGTACGACGCCTGGTGCTACGACGTCCCCGCCGTCGCCATCGAGTTCGGCTGACGGTTCAGCCCAGGTGGGTCACCTCGACCGACGGCCGGTCCGGTGCGTCGACGGTCGAGACCGGCCAACCGAGGTAGATCACGCCGACGATCCGGTCGCCGGGCTCGAACCCGCAGAAGGCGAGCGAGTGCTCCCCGTCGAGGATCGGTGCCGTCGACCAGAACGAGGCCAGTCCGGCGGCCGTCGCCCCGAGCAGCAGATTCTGGATACCGGCCGCCACCGCGTCGCGGTTCTCGTCGTGCAGTGACGCGTTCTCGTGCGGTGCGCAGCCCACCACCAGGACGGCCGGGGTGCGGCCGTACTTGGTCATCGTCTTGACCCGCTTGCCGTCGTCGCCGAAGTCGCGGTCGATCATGTCGGCGACGAACGCCTCGCCGAGTCCGAACCGGGCCTCGCCGGTGCAGCTGGCGAACTTCCACGGCCAGGTGCGCTTGTGGTTGGGCGCCCAGGTCGCCAGGTCGCACAGCCGGTCGATCAGGTCGTCGGGGACGGCCCGACCCTGATCGACCAGCATGTGCGTCCGGCGGCTCCGTACCAGTTCGGCGAACTCGTCCAACTGCATGCGCACACTCTGACAGACGATCAGGCAGTCACCCAGATCGAGAGTTCGGCGCCGTCGTCGCCGGCGGTGAACGACAGGCCGTCGGGCTCGGTGAGCCGGGCGGCGTCGCCCGTGGTGAGCAGCCCGCCGGGCTGCAGCGTGCCCGCACCGCGCGCCACGAACACGTGCACGTGACGGTCGGTCGGCAGGTCGACGGTGTCGCCCGCTCGCACCCGGCCGCCCCACAGCTCGGCTCCCTGCTGGTGGATGTGCACGGCGCCGTCGCCCTTCCCGGACGCGATCCGGAACAGGCGACCCGAGTCGAGTTCGTCGCCGACGTCGTTCTGCTCGTAACCCGGCGTGATGCCGCGTGTGTCGGGCGGGACCCACATCTGGAGGAAGTGGACGTCGGCGTCGGGGCTCGCATTGTGCTCGCTGTGGAGGATGCCCGACCCGGCCGACATGCGCTGGGCCTGTCCCGGCTCGATGATCCCGTGGTTTCCCTCGGAGTCGCGGTGTTCGAGCGCGCCCGACAGCACCCAGGTGACGATCTCCATGTCGCGGTGGTGGTGCGTGCCGAAGCCGGTGCCGCCACGGACCACGTCGTCGTTGTTGACGAGCAGCAGGCCGAAGCCGGTGTTCGCCGGGTCGTAGTGCGGGCCGAAGCTGAAGGAGTGCTTGGAGTCGAGCCAGTCGAGCCGGGTGGCGAACCGCTCGTCGGCTCGGCGGATGTCGAGTGTCGTCATGTCAGATCAAACCCTTGCGTCCGCAACAGTATTCCGTGCCGGTCGTCGTGCTCGGCTCTGCCACAATCGCCGACCGTGCACGTGGTCGCCATCCTCGCCGCTGCCGTGCTGTTCGGATCGACCGGCACCGCGCAGGCGCTCGGCCCCGACGCCGCGACTCCGCTCGGTGTCGGCGCCGTCCGGATCGCGATCGGTGCCGCCGGCCTCTGGCTCTTCGTGCGCGGCGGCGCCCACACCTCGGCCATCCGGCGCGAGTGGCGATGGGTCGCGACCGGCGCCGTCGGCGTCGCTGCGTATCAGCCCGGCTTCTTCACCGGCACCGAGCGACTCGGTGTCGCGCTCGGCACGATCGTCGCACTCGGGAGCGGGCCGGCGTTCGCCGGAGTGGTCCAGTGGGGGATGGGTGTCCGCCCCACCGCAGCGTGGGCGCGAGCCACCGGACTCGCCGTCGCCGGCGGCTGTCTGTTGGTCTTCGCCGGCGAGTCGGGGGCCCGCTTCAGCCTCGTCGGACTCCTCGGTTCGCTCACGGCGGGCCTCGGCTACGCCCTGTACGCGATCGCGACCCGCCGCCTGATCGAGCGCGGCGTCGGATCGACCCAGGCCTCGGCATGGCAGTTCTCGATCGGAGCCCTCCTCCTGGCCCCGCTCCTGGTCACCGAACCGATGGGCTGGCTCACCGAACCCGACGGCCTCCTCATGGCCCTCCACCTCGGCCTGGCATGCACCTCCGTCGCCTATGTCCTGTACGGATGGGGCCTGCGAGCGGTCGAGGCGGCGACGGCCACGACCCTCACCCTGGCCGAACCGGTCACGGCGGCGATCCTGGCCGTCACCGTCCTCGACGAGCGCCTCGCCTGGTTCGGTTGGGTCGGCGCCGGCCTCGTCGTACTCGGACTCGCGACCCTCGGCGGGGGAGCGCGTCCGGCCCCGTGGCGTGGCGTTTCGTGGCGTCGCGGCTCGGGTACCGCGCGGCCATGACGAACCCAGCGACCATCCTCATCGCCGTCGACGCCGAGGAGGGCGCGAAGCGGGCCACGCTCGCTGCCGCCTCGCTGTTCCCCGACGCCACCCTCCGCTTCGCCCACGTG
>JBPEWX010000780.1:0-4315 GCA_052032235.1 Ilumatobacter sp.
CGCTTGTTGAGGACCGGTTCGGGCACCCGTTCGGCGAAGTCGTAGAAGTCGGTGAACTCGCCGTTCTCCTGCCGCTCGGCGAGCAGCTGCTCGACGAGCGCCTCGCCGACGTTGCGCACGGCCGACAGGCCGAAGGTGATGGCGCCCGGGCTGCCCATCGGCAGGGCCACGTCGTCGGGCACCTTGTCGGCGGCGATCGCGTCGAAGTTGATGACCGACCGGTTGATGTCGGGGGTGAGGACCTTGATGCCCGCCGACCGACAGTCGGACAGGTACACGGCCGCCTTGTCGAGGTTCGACTTCACCGACGTGAGCAGGCACGCGAAGTACTCGACCGGGTAGTGCGCCTTCAGGTACGCGGTCTGATAGGTGACGAGCCCGTACCCGAACGTGTGGCTCTTGTTGAACGCGTAGTCGGCGAACTTCTCGATGATGTCGAACAGGCTCTTGCCGAGTTCGCGCCCGTAGCCGGTTCGCTCGACGCCGTCCTCGAACGCGTCGCGTTCCTTGGCCATCATCTCGCGGATCTTCTTGCCGCAGTTGTGGACGAGGAAGTCCTCGGCGACGGCGTACGGCCGATCACCGTTCGCCATCTGGAAGTCGAAGCACTCTTTCTGACCGGCGTACTCGATCGACTCGACGGTGTCCCACAACAGGTCGCCGGTGCGGAGATCTTCGAGCCGTTCGGAGTACAGCAACCCGTCGAGCGTGTCGCGGTGCACGAGGCGGGTCGAGAGCAGGCCGCCGCCGTCGACACCGAGCGCTCGCTTCGAGCGCCCCGTCGCTTCGACTCGCCGGTCGAGTTCGCTGCGGACGAACGAGGTCGGGATTCCGATCAGGGTGGCGCTGGCACCGGCGGTGTTTCCCCACTCGTGCAGCCAGTGCCGGACCTTGTCGTACTTGACGGTGGTCAGGTGCGGCTCGACGACACGTGCGAACGCCTTGGCGTGGCCCTTGTCGCACACCGACAACGTGTAGTGGCGCCCGTGTCCGTCGATGTCGCGCGACCGGATCGTGCCGACGATGCCGAACCGCAGCAGCATCCGCTTCAGGGAACCGACCACTGCCCGGCTCTTCGATGCGTAGTGCACGCCGCTCTCGTCGGCCCAGCCGTCGGCGCAGAAGTACAGCCCGAGGAAGCGCTCGACGGCGACCGCCGGGGCGTTCACGAAGCGTTCGGGGACGACCTTCGCCTCCGAGGTGCCGTACGCGCCGATCACCGGTCGGAGGTCGCGGAGCTCGGCTCGCGTCAGCCGCAGCTGGGTGACGCCTGTTGCCGAGGTCGACTCGCGGTGGTGCGCCTCGCCGAAGCGACGCTCGTACGCCGCCCGGAAGGCGTCGAGGAGCTCGGGGTCGGTGTTGGTGAAGTGAGCGGTCCGCGGCGGGCCGTCGGGATCGGGCAGGTAGCCCTCGGAGATGAGCAGCGCCGCCAGGTCGACGTCGGCCGGATCGACCTTGGCACCGCCGTGGGTGACGGTGCGGCCGGCCACGCCGACGAGGTCGCCCGGGGCGAGCGAGCCGAGCCCGACCCACTCCCCTTCGAGCAGGAACTTGTGATCGTCGGTCGCTTCGATGGTGTAGCCCGTGGCGGTGGTGAGCCGCCAGACGTCTTTCACGCCGACCGACCACACGTCGTCGACCACCTCGTGGCGGGTCGCCGACGTGTCGGTGTCGATCGTCTGCACCCGACGGTCGCTCAGCGACATGATCTTCTCGATCGGCACGTAGCCACGGTTCCGTGTGAGGAGCCGGGTGCCGGCAGGCAGGCAGGCCTTGCGGAGGTTGTCGGCTTCGGCGAGGGAGTAGCCGGCGAACTTCTGGGCGACTCGCATCACGCTCTCCTGATAGATCATCAGGCCGTACGTGTCGTCGAGCACCTCCTTCGCGTCGTCGTGGAAGTACTCGACCGGCTTGCGACCGTTCTTGCGATCGGCGAAGTCGTAGTGCATGTTCACGCTCATCGGCCCGGGCCGGTAGAGCGCGAGCACGGCGCTCACGTCTTCGAACGTGGTGGGCGCCATGGCCTTGAGCAGCTGCCGCATCGGCGGCGACTCGAGCTGGAACACGCCGATCGTGTCGCCGCGGGCGAGCAGGTCGAACGTCTTCTGGTCTTCGAGCGACACGGTGTCGATGTCGAAGTTCGGGTCGCGGTTGGCCCGGATCATCGCCTGGGCGTCGGTGATGACGTCGAGGTTGCGCAGACCCAGGAAGTCCATCTTGAGCAGGCCCAGCTCCTCGACGCCGTGCATCTCGTACTGGGTGACGACGGGCGCGTCCTCGGGGTCCTGGCCCGACTCGGGCTTGCGCTGGATCGGCAGGTAGTGGGTGACCGGTTCCTTGGTGATCACCACGGCGGCGGCGTGGATGCCGTCGGAGCGCTTCAGCCCCTCGAGCCCCTTGGCGACGTCGACCACCCGCTTCACGTCGGGCTCGGTGTCGTACATGGCACGCAGGTCGGACGCCGCCTTGTAGCCGTCGGCGTACTTCTCGGTCTGCTCGAAGCAGTACTTCAGCGGGGTGTCGCGCCCCATCACGAGCGGTGGCATCGCCTTGGCGATCTTGTCGCCGACGCCGTACGGGTACCCGAGCACACGGGCCGCGTCGCGTACGGCGTTGCGGGCCTTGATCGTGCCGAAGGTGATGATCTGGGCGACGTGGTCGCGTCCGTAGCGGTCGGCTGCGTACCGGATCATCTGATCGCGGTAGCGGGAGTCGAAGTCCATGTCGATGTCGGGCATCGACACGCGACTCGGGTTGAGGAACCGCTCGAACAGGAGGTCGTACTTGATCGGGTCGAGATCGGTGATCCAGAGGCAGTACGCGACGGCGCAGCCGGCAGCGGACCCACGACCCGGGCCGACGCGGATGCCCGCCTCTCGGGCGTAGTTGATGAGGTCCCAGGTGATCAGGAAGTACGACGCGAACCCCATGTCGTTGATGACCTTGAGTTCGTACGCGACCCGCTCGACGACCGATGGGGGCAGATCGTCGCCCCACCGCTTCTTGGCACCCTCCCAGGTGAGGTGGTCGAGGTAGGCGCTGTCGTCGGCGAAGCCCTCGGGCAGCGGGAAGTTCGGGAGCAGGGCGTCACCGAACGTGATGTCGAGGTCGGCTCGTTCGGCGATCCAGAGCGTGTTGTCGCAGGCCTCGGGGACCTCCCGGAACAGGTAGCGCATCTCCTGGGCCGACTTCAGGTAGTGCTCCTCGCCGTGGAACTTGAAGCGCTTCGGGTCCGAGATGAGCGCGCCGGTCTGGACGCACAGGAGCGCGTCGTGGCTCTCGTGGTCTTCGCGGTGCGTGTAGTGGAGATCGTTCGTCGCCAACAGCGGGGCGCCGATCTTCTGGGCGATCTCCATCAGCTGCGGGTTCGTCGTGTGCTGCTCGGGGATCCCGTGGTCTTGCAGCTCGACGAACAGGTTGTCCTTGCCGAAGATCTCCTGGAGGCGCCCGGCCTTGTCGAGAGCGCCCTTCTCGTCGCCGTTGAGGAGCGACTGGAGCACGTGGCCGCCGAGACAGCCGGTGGTGGCGATCAGGCCGTCGGAGTACTTCTCGAGCAGCTCCCAGTCCATCCGGGGCTTGTAGTAGTAGCCCTCGAGGAACGCCAGGCTCGAGAGCTGGATCAGGTTGCGGTACCCGACCTCGTTCTCGGCCAGCAGCGTGAGGTGGTAGTAGAGCTTCTTGCCACCCTCGGTCTCGCCACCGGAATCGTCGACACGACCGCGCCGGGTCGGGCGCTCGGAGCGGTGATCGTGGGCCATGTAGGCCTCGGTGCCGATGATCGGCTTGATCCCCTGCTTCTTGCACTCCTTGTAGAACTCGAGGGTGCCGTACATGTTGCCGTGATCGGTGATGCCGATCGCCGGCTGGCCGTCGCCGACCGCCTTCGCGACCATCTCGTCCAGGCGCGCCGCCCCGTCGAGCATCGAGAATTCGGTGTGGACGTGGAGGTGCGTGAACGAATCGTTGGACACTGGGCTGGCGGCTCGCGAACGGTCGGAGGAACTACAGGGACGTGATTCGCGACGCTACCACGACAACCCCACGCGCGTTCCCGGCCCGCCGGACGTCACCGTCACCGTCGTCAGTGACCGGGTGGGGTCTCGGGGAGCAGGGCCGGGTCGGGGACGGTGTCGATCACGAAGGGGCCGCCGAAGGCCGTCTCGACGCGCACGATCACGTCGTCGAATTCGCACTCCCCCGCCCAGGCCGGCTCGCCCTCGACGCGCATCCCGGCGAAGACGCGGTCGACCCCGTCGACCGGGATCGTGCGATCGTCGGCCACGAACGTGATCGTGAACGGGAGCGGCAGTGGTCC
>JBPEWX010000781.1:0-1585 GCA_052032235.1 Ilumatobacter sp.
TAGAGCACGAGCGCGGTGACGGTGAAGAGCCACGAGACGGCCGGGCTCATCGAACCGCCGACCATGTCCTTGACGATCTGGTTCTCGATCCGCACGCTGCCGCCCTGGCGAACGAGCTGGAGCAGGATGCCTTGGAACAGCAGGAAGTTCGCGAGCGTCACCACGAACGAGGGGATGCCGACGCGGGCGACCATGAACCCGGTGAACGAGCCGAGCAACACGGCCACCGACATCGACGCGATCAATGCCGGTATCAGCGACCACTCCTCGAGTCGCGTCGCCAGGACGGCGGCCGACACGCCGGCCGTGAATCCGGCGGCGAGGTCGATCTCGCCGAGGAGCAGGACGAAGGTGACCGCCATCGCGATCACGATGACCGCGGACGACTGTTCGAGGAAGTTCGCGAAGTTGACCTTCGACAGGAAGCTGTCGGGGCTGACGGCGCCGAACACCGTGACGAGCACGATGATGGCGAGGATCGCGGGCAGCGAGCCGAGCTGGCCGCCCTTGAGGCGGGCGACGGAATCGGCGATCGCCCCACGCAGGTCGCGTGGTGCGGTGTCGAGCGCGAAGTCGCTCGCGGCCTGGGTGGCGATGGGGGAGTCGGGTGCCTCGCTGCTGCCGGCGTCGTCGTCGCCGGGAGCGGTGGCGGTCGTGACGTCGCTCATCAGACGGTCGCCTCCTCGTGCAGGCCGACGTCGCCGGAGCGGCCGGACGTGATCAGTTCGACGAGGAACTCGCGTGTGGTCGCGTCGTCGACCTCGACATCGGCGACGACCCGGCCGAGATACATGCAGGCCACACGGTCGGACACCTCGATGACCTCGTTCATGTTGTGCGAGATCAACACGACGCCGAGGCCCTGCTCGGCGAGCCGACGGACCAGGTCGAGCACCTGGCGGGTCTGGGCGACGCCGAGTGCCGCGGTCGGCTCGTCGAGGAGGACGACCTTCGAGTTCCAGAGCACGGCCTTCGCAATGGCGACCGTCTGGCGTTGTCCGCCCGACAGCGACGACACGAGCTGGCGGACGCTCTTGACCGTGCGTACGCCGAGCCCGGCGAGGGTGTCGCGTGCGGCCTGTTCCATCGAGTGCTCGTCGAGCAGGCCCTTCGACAACCGCTCGCGGCCGAGGAACATGTTCTGGACGATGTCGAGGTTCTCGCAGAGCGCGAGATCCTGGTACACGACCTCGATCCCGAGTTCGGCGGCGTCGCGGGGCCCGTCGATCTCGACGTCGTTCCCCTCGAACCGGAACCGGCCCGAGTCGCAGCCGTAGATGCCGGTGATGCTCTTCACCAGTGTCGACTTGCCGGCGCCGTTGTCGCCGATCAATGCGGTGACGGTGCCCGGGTACACGGTGAAGTCGACGTCGTGCAGGACGTGTACCGGTCCGAACGACTTGTTGACGCCCCTCACTTCGAGGAGCGGAGTGTCAGCACTCATGGGTGCGGGTCCCCCTCAGTAGACGAGTCGGCGATCTCCCCGGAACGCCCCCGACTCACGAGCGTACCGAGCGGACGAAATCCGTCGGATGTCCGCGCCCGGACACACGTCGGGGTGGTCGCCTCGGGCGAGGCGACCACC
>JBPEWX010000782.1:0-3676 GCA_052032235.1 Ilumatobacter sp.
CGCGCCCGTCCCGAGCCGGTGCTCGATCGGGCGGGAACGTCCGTCGGCGACGAGCAGGACCACGAGGCCGATCGACACGAGGGCGAACTCGGGGCGGACCAGCGGGCCGAGCCCGGCGAGCAGGGCGAGCGCGATCGGCGACCGCCGCGACGACCAGACCGCCCACACGACCGAGGTGGCCCACACCATGACGAGTGAGGTCTCGAGCCCCGACGACGCGTACGAACGCACGACGTAGCCGGTCGCGAAGAGGATCAACGGCACGTTCAGGACGAACGACGGCCGCCGGGTCGCTCCCGGCTCCGACTCGTGCTCGTCGCGTGTGGTGCGAACGGCCGCTCGCTCGACGACGATCCACATCGCCGCCGCCACGGTGGTGAGCGCGAGGCCGACGAGCACCGTCATCTGCTCGAGCGTGAGCAGGCGGTCGGGGCGGAGCAGGTCGCCGAGCGAGAGGACGACGAGCCAGGCGACGCTGGTGTATCCCTCGACGGGTTCACCGGGGTTGAGGTTCGGTCCGGCGCCGTTCGCCACCCAGTTCTGCACGTGGGTGAGGTAGATGTAGCCGTCGTCGGCGATCCATTGGAGGCGCCATGCCAGCACCAGGAGGAGCCCGACGAGGAGTCCCTCGACGGCGAGCATCGGGTCGTGCCACCACCACCCGTCACGTTCGGCGGGGCGGTCGGCGGGTGCCGGCGCTGGTCCCTGCTCGGCCCCCTGCATCCGGGAGATGCTACCGATGGCCGTCGCGGCGGGACCGAACCAGGGTCGAACCCGGCTCGAGCAGGGGATCCGACCAGGTCGGACCGGGTCCCACGTTCGGTCTCCACGCGACCGGTCACTGATTCGTGTCAGAAAAGCTGAGTCGTGCGTTGTCAAGTTTGGATGGCCACCATACGATGCAGGCATGGCGTTCGACCCGAAGACCTGGACGGTCAAGACACAAGAGGCGTTCGCCGCGGCCATCGACCAGGCCAAGGCGAAGTCCAATCCCGAACTCACCCCCGACCACCTGCTCGTGGCGATCACGAGCCAGGAGGGCACCGTGGTCGCGCCCGTGCTCGCGAAGCTCGGCCAGTCGCCCGGCATGGTGCGCGATCGCGCCCTCGCCCAGGTCGACAAACTCCCCCAGGCCCACGGCGGCGACGAACCGCGGATGGGTCGTGAGCTCAACCAGGTCACCGACCAGGCGGGCCAGTTCCGCAAAGACCTGAAAGACGACTACCTGTCGGTCGAGCACCTGCTGCTCGCCATGGCCGACCGACTCGGCGTGTCGACCGACGAGCTGCTCACCGTCCTGAAAGACGTGCGCGGCAGCCACCGCGTCACCGACCAGAACCCGGAGGAGAAGTTCGCCGCGCTCGAGAAGTACGGCCAAGACCTCACCCAGCGCGCGGCCGAAGGCAAGATCGACCCGGTCATCGGACGCGACGACGAGATCCGTCGCGTCATCCAGGTGCTGTCGCGCCGCACGAAGAACAACCCGGTGCTGATCGGCGAACCCGGCGTCGGCAAGACCGCCATCGTCGAAGGGCTCGCCAGTCGCATCAGCGACGGCGACGTGCCCGAAGGCCTGAAGGGCAAGCGCCTGATCGCGCTCGACGTCGGCTCGATGCTGGCGGGCGCCAAGTACCGCGGCGAGTTCGAGGAACGGCTCAAGGCGGTGCTCAAGGAGATCACCGACGCCGAGGGCGAGATCATCACCTTCGTCGACGAGATGCACACGATCGTCGGTGCCGGCGGCGCCGAGGGCGCCATGGATGCCGGCAACATGATCAAGCCGATGCTCGCTCGTGGCGAGCTGCGCATGATCGGCGCCACCACGCTCGACGAGTACCGCAAGTACGTCGAGAAAGACCCGGCGCTCGAGCGTCGGTTCCAGCAGGTGTACGTCGGCGAGCCGACGGTCGAAGACACGATCGGCATCCTGCGCGGCCTCAAGGAGCGCTACGAGGTGCACCACGGCGTGCGCATCCAGGACTCCGCGCTCATCAGCGCGGCGGCGCTCTCCGATCGCTACCTCACCAACCGCTTCCTCCCCGACAAGGCGATCGACCTGGTCGACGAGGCGGCGTCGAAGCTGCGCATCGAGATCGACTCGATGCCGACCGAGATCGACATCGTCGAGCGCCGCATCCTGCAGCTCGAGATCGAACAGGTGGCGCTCGAGAAGGAGAGCGACGACGCTTCCAAGGAGCGGCTCGACGCGCTCCACGACGAACTGGCCGACCTCAACGTGCAGCTCGCCGACATGAAGCAGCACTGGGAAGCCGAGAAGCAGGGCATCGACGCGATCCGCAACCTGAAAGAAGAGCTCGAGCAGCTCCGCACCCAGGTGGAGCGCGAGACCGACCTGAACTTGGCGGCCGAGATCCGCTACGGGCGCATCCCCGAACTCGAGCGCCGCATCGAGGAGGCGACCGCCCACCTGCATCAGCTCCAGTCCGAGCAACCGATGCTGAAGGAGGAGGTCGACGCCGAAGACATCGCCGAGGTCGTGTCGAAGTGGACGGGCGTTCCGATGACCCGACTCATGGAGTCGGAGATGACGAAGCTGCTCCACCTCGAAGACATGCTCCACCAGCGCGTCATCGGCCAGGACGACGCGGTCGTCGCCGTGTCGAACGCGATCCGTCGCAGCCGGGCCGGCCTGTCCGACCCGCATCGGCCGATCGGCTCGTTCATGTTCCTCGGCCCCACCGGCGTCGGCAAGACCGAGCTCGCTCGTGCGCTCGCCGAGTTCCTGTTCGACGACGAACGGGCGATGGTCCGCATCGACATGGGCGAGTACATGGAGAAGCACTCGGTGTCGCGTCTCATCGGTGCGCCCCCGGGCTACGTCGGCTACGACGAGGGTGGCCAGCTCACCGAGGCCGTGCGTCGCCGCCCGTACTCGGTGGTGCTGCTCGACGAGATCGAGAAGGCGCACCCCGACGTGTTCAACGTGCTGCTCCAGGTGCTCGACGACGGTCGTCTCACCGACGGCCAGGGTCGCACGGTCGACTTCACGAACACGGTGCTGATCATGACGTCGAACCTGCCGGGCGATCCCCGCGAGTTCTTCAAGCCCGAGTTCGTCAACCGGGTCGACGACATCATCCGGTTCCGTGCTCTCACCGAGGACGACCTCCGACACATCGTCGAGATCCAGCTCGACCATCTGCGGCGCCGTCTCACCGACCGCCGCATCACCCTCGACGTCAGCGACGACGCGATGGCGATGTTGGCCGAGGCCGGGTTCGATCCGGCGTTCGGTGCCCGGCCGCTCAAGCGGGTCATCCAGCGCGAGATCGGCGACCAGGCGGCCGTCCTCATCCTCGAGGGCAAGGCCCCGGAAGGCAGCACGTTGCGGGTCGTCGTCGACCGCGAAAGTCCTGATCAGCGGTCACTTCGGCTCGAGGTCGCCGATTTCACGGAAAGTTGACTCGGGGTTGTCCGGACACTGACAGTTGATCTGCGAACCTATTGATGTTTCCTTCCGCTCGCCCCCTCCAGGACTCCCGCCGTCTGGAGGGGGCGATTGGTTTTTTCGCACGGGTCGCGACCACGAGTAACCGACGTCGTCGCTGATCCGTGTCACGGTTCGTGACGGTGGCGACGACACACGACTTCGACACGGTGTTCCGCGAGGTCTATCCACGGCTCGTGTCGCTCGGAGCCCTGAAGAGCGGCCGCG
>JBPEWX010000783.1:0-6272 GCA_052032235.1 Ilumatobacter sp.
GGCATCGTCAGCCGGTCGGTGCCGGCCGACGAGCTCGTCGATCGTTGCATGGGCGTCGCCGAGGAGATCCGGGGCAACAGTCCGTTCGGCACGTGGATGACCAAGGAGGTGCTCTGGGCCAACCTCGAGATCCCGAGCCTCACTGCCGGCATGGACATCGAGAACCGCAACCAGATCATGACCAGCCTCACCGACGACTCGAAGGAAGCCATGCAGAGCTTCCTCGCGAAGCGTCCGGTCGCCTGGAAGAACCGCTGAGTATCAGCGGTCGGGTGACGTCAGGCCAGATGGGTGCGGATGGTGGCGGAGATGTCTTTGTAGTCGCGAACGTCGTCGGGCATGGCGTCGACGATGCGGACGATCGCCTGGCGGTCGTCGGGGTCGGCGAGCACGGTGGTGAGCGGTGCCACGTAGGTGCGGATCGTGAACAGGACCGACCGGTGCACGGGGAAGCGGCGCAATGTCTCGCGTTCGACCCGGACGTGGAGGTCGTCGATCGTCGGCCGTTCGGGCCGCGGTGCGGCGGTCCCGTCGATCGGGGTGTAGCCGGCGGCCGTGTCGAGGATGCCCCAGCCGAGTCGCCAGAAGGAACGGTCGGGCTCGAGCCGATCGAAGAAGGAGTCGACCGCCTGTTCGAGCTGGTCGTTGAGCCGGGCGACCGGCGCGTGCACGTCGGCGATCGACCGTCCCAGTTTCGAACGCAGATCCCACCGGTTCGGGAAGCAGACCGAGCCGCCGCCGAACACGAGGTGGCCCTCGCGCTCCACCATCACGACCAGGTCGTCGGGAACGAGCCGCGCCGCCGCGTCGAGCGGATGGAGCGACGGATCGAGCCCCACGGACCGGTCGGGAGACGACCGTCCCAGGTGCTCGACCAGTGCGTCGGCGATCTCGCCGCAGTCGGGTTCGATGCCGTCGACGACCGCGAAGGCGGTGTCGGCGTGATCTCGCATCACCGCGGCCTTCTCGGCGACCCAGGCGTCGCCGTCGGGACCGAACTCGATCCAGTCGTCGAGGTCGAGGGGGCGGGTGCCGAGCCTCCACCGGAACGACCCGTCGACGACGACGCCGCGCTGGCGCCACGGCCGGTACGGAAGCTCGTCGACGATGGCCATCAGGCGGACGATACTGCGGCCCGCGACACAGCGATCCGTGCAGCGATCGAATGCGCTCCCTGACGACGGGCGAGCGCCTCGGCGTCGTCGAGCAGCGCGGCCACGGCCGTTCGGTCCCCGAACCGGTGCTCGATCAGTGCCTCCACTCGCAGCGTCTCGGCGAGCCACCACACCTCGCCGCTGCGCTCGGCTTCCTCGCGGGCGGCGTGGACGAACCGGACGCACTCGGCGCTGCCGATGCGTAGTTCGGCCCGGGCCTGGAACGTGTTGAGACAGGGTCGCAGCACCCGTTCGGCCGCGTCGCGGAGTGCGTCGGCGGCGTCCCGACCGGTCGCCACCGCGGCAACATCCCCGTCGAGTTCGGCGGCCGACCACGACCACAGGATCCGCAGGGCTGCCTCCTGCTCGTCGAAGAACCCGCCCACCCCGGCGAAGTCGACGCCGGTGAGCTGCTTGCGGACCCGGTCGGGTTCGTCGAGGAGTGCCTCGACCATCGCCCTGGTCCAGGTCAGCGCCATCGCCGCCGTCGGGTCGACCTCGGCCCGTTCGGCGACCCACGCCGGCGCCCGTTGGTAGGCCTCGACCCGAGCTGCCTCCGCATCGCCGCCGACGGCGGCGGCGAACGAACCGATGACCGGCGTCAACACGATCGGTGTGTGCGCCGGCGGCACGTCGGGGTCGTCCGAACCGGCCGCCTCGACCGACAGCCGGAATCGTCGGCGCGCCTCGTCGATGTCGCCGACGAGCATGGCGTGCCCGCCCACCATGTAGTGACAGATCACCGACGCATACGGTTCGGCGGTCGACTCGGCGAGCGCGATCGCTGCGTCGCGACCGGGCTCGAGCGAACGGACGTCGTCGGTCGAGTCGACGTCACCCCATCGGAGGAACAGCGCCATCGCCCGAGCGGTGTCGCTGCCCGTCCGTTCGGCGAGATCGTCGGCGATGACGGCGAGTTCGGCCTCGACGCCGTCGTTGCGGCGGTACTCCAGGCTCACGAGTGCCTCGAACGCGGCGAACTCGACCCAGGTCAGTTCGGGGGACCGGGGCGCCGCGGCGACGACATCGATCGCCTGCTCGGCGAGCAGGAGCGCCTGGTCGAACGCGTTGCGCCACCGGGCGACGTCGGATGCGCGCACGAGCGCTTTCGCCACGACCGGGGGCGGCGTGATCGCCGACGCACCGAGTCGGTGGTACGCGATCGGCTCGGCCTCGTCGGGTCCCTCGCCCCGCACGGCGATGATCGCCTCGGCGGCACGATGGTGGAGCCGGGCCCGCCGCAGTGGCGTGGTGTCGGCGAGCACGGCGTCGCGGACCAACGCGTGGGCGAATCGATACGACTCGCCGTCGGGGACGAGGATCCGCGTGGCGATCGCAGCGTCGAGCGCGTCGAGGCAGGCGTCGGGGTCGCGTTCGCTCGCCTCCATCGCCAGGTGGAGGTCGAACCGTTCGCCCAGGACGGCGGCGACCTGCAGCTCCGCGGTCGTGTGATCGGGCAGCTGCGCCAACCGCGAACGGACGACGTCGCGGATCGCGGTCGGGACCTCCGCGGTCGCGTCGATGCCGCGCTCGCCCGTCAGTCGTGCCAGCTCGGTCACGAAGAGGGGGTTGCCGCCGGCGCGAGCGGCGACGCGGCTGGCCACGACCGGGTCGGGGGTGGAACCGGACGTGATCTCGATCAGCCGGGCCACGTCGTCGCGACCGAGCGGCGACATCGTCACCCGGTCGACGTCGGGAAGTCGGTGCAACTCGCCGAGCACCCCGGCGAGCGGGGCCCCCGGCACGAGCTCGAGTGGTCGGTATGCGCCCACGACGAGCACGGTTCGGTGTTCGAGCCGACGTTGGACGAGCGCCATGAGGTCGAGCGTCGCCCGATCGGCCCAGTGGAGGTCGTCGACGAAGAAGAGCCAGCGAATCGGGCCGCACGCGTCGAGCAACTCGACGAACTCGGCGGCGAGTTCGACCGGCGGAGGGAGCGTGCCGACCGGACGGCCGGCGGTCACGAGCGCTCGGAGTCGTGGGGCCACGTCGTCGTCGAGGCGCCCTGCGGCCTCGTGGCGGAGGACGCCGCGAGTGATCTCGATCGCCGGCCACATCGTGGGAGCCAGGCCCGATTCGACACAACGGCCGACCACCGTGGCCCATCCGACTCCGTCGGCGTGGGCGAGCAGTGCCTCGCAGATCGTCGACTTGCCGATGCCCGGCTCGCCCTCGACGAGCAGCAGACGAGATCGATCCGACGCCGCGTCCAACGCCGCGACGACCGAAGCCCACTCGGGCTCGCGACCGACGATCTCGACCGAACGACGGCCCGTCGGGCGAACCGGGTTCTCGGTGATCGTCACCGAGGTCGGGGTGTCGAGCGACGGATCCTGGGCGAGGATCCGCTGCTCGAGCTCCCGGAGTTCGGGACCAGGGTCGAGCCCCAGCTCGTCCAGCAGCGTTTCGCGTGCCGTCCCCAACGCTCGGAGTGCATCGGCCTGCCGACGACTCCGGTAGAGCGCGACGGCGAGCTGCGACCATCGCCGTTCGCGGAGCGGTTCGGCGTCGACCGCTGCCTGGAGGTCGGGAACGATCTCGGCGTGTCGACCGAGCGACAGGAGTGCCTCGAACCGGTCTTCGACGACCGATGCACGTGCCTCGCCGAGACGGACCACGATCGGCCGCACCTGCTCGTCGGGGCCGATGCCGGCGAGCGCATCGCCGCGCCACAGCGCGAGTCCCTCGTCGAAGGCGGCGACCGCCTCGGCGAAGCGTCCGGTGCCGGCGGCGGCGCGGCCGTCGGCTGCGAGCGCCTCGAATCGGAACAGGTCGATCGCGTCGTCGGGGAGTCGGAGGACGTAGCCGGGCGCCTCCGACACGAGGATCTGAGGGGCGGCGCCGGCCGCCCGCTCGGGTTCGAGCGCGCGACGCAGGCGCGACACGTAGCTCTGCAGGGTGCCCAGCGGTGTCCGAGGCGGGTCGTCGCCCCAGATCCGGTCGATCAGTCGTTCGACCGACACCACCCGCCCGGCCTCGACGGCGAGGTGGGCGATGACCGTGCGCTGCTGGGGGCCGCCGAGATCGACGACGTTCCCGTCACGGACGACTTCGACCGGACCCAGCACGCGGACGTGCAGCACGGCAGCGGTCTAGCACATCCGGTGCGGGTCCGGTACGGCGGATTTCGAACGCATCGGAACCTTCGGTGACGAGGTCTCAGACGCCGATCGACGACATCTGGCGCTGGATCTCCTCGAGCACCGTCTGGTCTGCCATCGGGAGGATCTCGGTCGTGGTCGATCGACGCATGACGTCGAACGCCCGATCGACGAGCGGGCCGGTGATGACGGGGGAGTGGCAACCCACCATCGTGGTCGGCGCGAGTTCGGCGACGCGGTCGACGCTGCGCTGGAAGGCGTCTTCGCGGATGACTTCGAGCCACGGCGACACGTATCGGTTGAACGAGGCCGACCCGATGTCGAACAGGTCGAGCGGGAGTTCGTCGGCGAACCGTGTCGGGGTGGGCATCGGGCTGCCGAAGGCGTCGGAGGTCCAGTACACGCCGGTCGTCGGGTCGTAGAGCCCGCGGGTGGTGGGCGAGTCGTAGGCGGGCGGCCGAACGGCGACGAGCGTGCGGTCGCCGGCGGAGAACGACTCGCCGTCGGTGATCCAGCGTTGGCGCAGCGGCGACACGTCGAGCGTGCAGCCCATCCGCTCCTGCATGAACCAGTTGACGACGAGCGTGGCGTTCGGTGCCAGTGCCATCAACTCGTTGAGGTTGCCGGTGTGGTCGATGTCGTCGTGGCTGATGAACACCCAGCGGATGTCCTCCGGTTCGACGATCGAGAACAGATCCTCGAAGTAGCGTTCGCGATTGTCGACCATGCCGGTGTCGACGACGATCGGCTCGCCGCCTCGGATCACCATGCTGTTGAGCGGAACGAGGACAGGGGCCTGCCCTTCGCCCGCATGGTCGTGGATGACGAACGTGTCCGGAGCGATCTGGGTGGGCTCCAGCCGGGTCTTGACGGGGTGGTCGGCGGGTCGGCCGACGGTTTGATCGGTGGGTTGCATCGTGTTGGTCATGGCACCACGGTCGTCCCGGCCGGTTGACGGCCGCTTGGTGCGCACTTGCAGTCGGCGGACGGTCCGACGGATGCCCTGGTCACGGTCGCTCGTGCCGGTCGGCAGGCGTAGTCTCACGGTCGTGTCCACCACTCTCGCAGCGATCCAGATGGCGATGACCGACTCGGTCGACGACAACGTGGCGACCGCCGAACGCCTCGTGCGTGACGCCGCCGGGCAGGGCGCGAACATCGTGCTCATCCCCGAGTTGTTCGAAGGGCCCTACTTCTGCATCGATCAGCTGCCCGAACACTTCGGGCGGGCCCTCCCGATCGACGGGCACCCGACCGTCGAGCACTTCCGAGGCGTCGCCCGCGAACTCGAGGTCGTCCTGCCCGTGAGCGTGTACGAGCTCGCCGGGCAGGCGACGTTCAACACCGTCGTCATCGTCGACGCCGACGGTTCGGTGCTCGGCACGTACCGCAAGAGCCACATCCCCGACGGACCCGGATACACCGAGAAGTACTACTTCAACCCCGGGGACACGGGCTTCCGGGTATGGCCGACCCGTTTCGGCACGATCGGCGTCGCGATCTGCTGGGATCAATGGTTCCCTGAAGCCGCCCGTGCCATGGCGCTCCAGGGTGCCGAGTTCCTCTTCTACCCGACGGCGATCGGCACCGAGCCGCCCGACCCGACCTGGGACTCGGCCGGTCACTGGCAGCGGGTCATGCAGGGACATGCCGGCGCCAACCTGACCCCGCTCGTCGCTGCCAACCGCATCGGCCACGAGGTCGGACGCGGCGACGACACGCTCGGCCGACGCGAGATCACGTTCAACGGCTCCTCGTTCATCGCCGATCCGACCGGTGCCAAGGTCGCCGAGGCCGACCGCACGAGCGAGGCCGTACTCACCGCCACGTTCGACCGCGACGAACTCAAGGAGATGCGGCACTCGTGGGGTCTGTTCCGCGACCGCCGCCCCGACCTCTACGGCCCGCTGCTCACCCTCGACGGGAGCTCCGGCCGACGGAGCGGTTCGCTGTGACGGCGCGCATGCCGGGGGAGTTCGCTCCCCACGAACGGACGGTCATCTGCTGGCCGACCCGC
>JBPEWX010000784.1:0-4606 GCA_052032235.1 Ilumatobacter sp.
CCGACGAAACGTATCCGACCCCGTTCGCCGTGTCGGCGCGTCAGGTCGTGCGGGCGAAGTTGGCGATCCTCACGGCGAGGTCGGTGCTCAGGTCGGGGCAGGCGATCGCCATGATCTCGGCGGCGTGCGTGGTACCGAGCTGGTTGTCGCAGCGGGTCTGCACGCCGGCGCGCAGCAGCAGGCGATAGAACTCGATGCCCTCGTCGCGCAGCGGATCGCACTCGTTGACGTGGATGACGGTCGGCGGCAGGCCGCGCACGTCGTCCTCGGTCGCGAACGACGGCCAGGCGAGCGGGTTGCCCGCCTCGAACTCCTCGATGCCGTACGCCATCGCCCCACGGTTGTGGTGCAGGTTGAGCAGGATCCCCTCGTTCTCGGTCGACGACGGGAAGCGACCCTGCGGCCAGGCGCCGGCGATGTAGGGGCACAGCGCATAGAGGCCACGCACGAGCCCGATGTCGCCGTCGCGCAGCAGCTTCAGACCGGTCGCGATCGTGAGGTTGCCGCCACCGCTCTCCCCGGCGACGACGATGCGGTCGGGATCGACGCCGATCTCCGACGCGTTCGCGTGCACCCACTTCAGCCCCGACACGCAGTCGTTCAGACCGGCCGGGAACGGTGCGATCTCCTCGACCGCCGACGGGCGAAGGGCATTGCGGAACTCGACCATGACGACGCAGACGCCCTGGTTCGCGATCAGTCGACCCCACGTGCGGTACATCCCGTTGAACGCCGACAGCGTCTGCATGCCGCCGCCGTGGATGTAGTAGACGCACGGCAGTGGCTCGTCGGCGTGCGGGCGGATGACCTGCAACTTGATCGTGTTGCCGTCGGGCTGCGACTCGATGTCGAGCGACGAGACGTCGAGTCCGGACGAGGGAGCGACCTCCTCGTTGTCGAACAACTCGAACATCCCCATCATCATCTGCTCGGCGGCGAGTGCTTCGGGCGTCGTCGACTCGGCGATCAATGCCTCGCGGCTCTCGATGTCGCCTTGCGGAACGCTCGGCATGTCGCCGAGGACCGCCTTGATGCGCGGATCGATGCGCGGATCGCTCTTGATGGTGGGCATGGATCGTTCCTTTCAGACTCCGGCGACGGTGACGCCGCAGGCTCGGAGGACGTCGATGGTCTCGGCCAGCGGGAGACCGATCACGTTGCTCGGACTGCCGTCGATGCGTTCGACGAGTGCACCGCCGGCGGTCTGCATGCCGTACGCGCCGGCCTTGTCGAGGTGCTCGCCGACGCCGAGGTACCAGTCGATGTCGGCGTCGGTGAGGGTGCGGAACGTGACATCGGTGGTCACGACGGTGGCGATCGCCTCTCGGGCGGTCCAGCCGACGACCGCGGTGTGCACCTGATGGGCGCGGCCCGACAACGACTCGAGCATCTGTCGTGCGTGATCGTCGTCGTCGGGTTTGGCGAGGATGTCGTCGTCGAGATCGACGGTCGTGTCGGCGGCGAGCACACAGATCCCGCCGTCACGGTCGAGCAGGTGCGCGACCTTCTCGGCCTTGTCGATCGCCACCCGCTCGACGTACGCCCGCGGGTCTTCCCCGCGTTCCCACGACTCGTCGACGTCGGCCGGCTCGACCCGGAACGTCAGACCGAGCCCGCGCAACAGCTCGTGGCGACGCGGCGACTGCGACGCGAGGACGAGCTCGGTCGACGATCCGCCCGTCAACGGGCGGCCTGGATGGCGGCCCAGACGCGCTGAGCAGTGCACGGCATGTCGACGTGCTGGACGCCCATCGGCGCCAGTGCATCGCACACGGCGTTGTGGATCGCCGGGGTGGCGCCGATCGTGCCGGACTCGCCGATGCCCTTGGCGCCCAGCGGGTTACGCGGGCTGTCGGTCTCGGTGTTCGAGGTCTCGAAGCTGCACAACTCGGCCGCCGACGGCATCGCGTAGTCCATCAGGTTCGAGGTGATCGGGTTGCCGTCGCTGTCGTACATGACCTGCTCGTACAGCGCCTGCGCGGCACCCTGGGCGATGCCGCCGTGCTGCTGGCCGCGGACCAGCATCGGGTTGAGGATGCGACCGCAGTCGTCGACCGCCACGTGGCGGAGCATCTTGACGTGGCCGGTCTCGGTGTCGACCTCGACGACCGACACGTGCGCACCGAACGGGAACGTGGAATCGGAGCCGTCGAAGTCGAGCTCGTGGCGGAGCGCGCCGGGCTCGATCCCCTCGGGCAGCTTGGACGCGTCGTTCGAGGCGGCGGCGAGGTCGCCCCACGACACGGCCTTGGCCGGCACGCCGGCGACCTGCAGGCCACCGTCGCCGACCTCGATGTCGTCGGCCGAGGCCTCGAGCATGTGGGCAGCGATCTGCTTCGCTCGGCTCACGACCTCTTGCGAGGCGGAGTAGATGGCGGAGCCACCGGTCTGCAGCGACCGAGACCCGAGCGTGCCCGAGCCGCGCGGCACCTTGGCGGTGTCGGAGTTGACGAACGTGATCTTGTCCATCGGGATGCCGAGCACCTCGCTGGCGAGCATCGAGAACGAGGTCTGGTGACCCTGGCCGTGGACGCTCGTGCCGGCGGCGATGGTGGCGGTTCCGTCTTCGTGGACCTCGCACGAACCCCACTCGACGTGGAGCCCGACCGGTGCGGTGACCTCGACGTACGCCGAGACCCCGATACCGATCTGCTTCGTGTCGCCCGAGTCGCGGCGGCGCTGCTGCTCGGCGCGCAGTTCGTCGTAGCCGGCGGCCTCGAGCACGGCGTCGAGCGACTTCTCGTACTCGCCCGAGTCGTAGTTGCCGCCGGTGATGGTGGTGAGCGGGAAGGCGCTCGGTTGCAGGAAGTTCTTGCGGCGGATCTCGGCGGGATCCATGCCGATCTCGGCCGCGGCACGGTCGATGACCCGCTCGATGAGCTGGGTCGCCTCGGGACGACCGGCACCGCGGTACGCACCGATCGTGGTGTTGTTCGTGAGCACCGTCTTGGCGTCGAAGCGGACCTTCGGCACGTCGTACACGCCGACCGACATCATCTGGGTGAGCATCGGCAGGATCGCCCCGATCGCCGGATAGGCGCCGGCGGCGGCGATCACCGATGCGTCGAGCCCGACGATGGTGCCGTCGTTGTTGACGCCGAGGCGCGCCTTCATCTTGAAGTCGCGACCGTGCACGAGCGAGACCATGTCCTCGGACCGGGCCTCGACCCACTTCACCGGCTTGCCCAGCGTGAGTGCCGCCTTGCCGGCGACGACGTGCTCGACGTAGGTGGCGGCCTTCGGGCCGAACCCACCGCCGACCCACGGGCAGACCATGCGGAGCTGCTCGCCCTCGAGCCCGAGCATCGGTGCGTACGCGGCGTGGGCCGAGTGCGGCGCCTGGTGACTCACCCACATGGTGAGGGTGCCGTCGTCACCGGGTACGGCGACGACACCGTTGTTCTCCATCGGGACGCCGGCGAGGCGCTGGCTGACCATGGTGACCTCACCGACCGCGTCGGCACCGGCGCACGGGTCGTCGTCGGTGCCACCCTCGGGGTACTGGCTCGCGAAGCAGATGTTGGTGCCGGTGTCGGGGAAGAGCAGCGGCGCGTCGGGCGCCAGGCCGTCCTCGGGGTCGATGATGACCGGCAGCGGCTCGATGTCGGCGAAGATCTGCTCGGCGGCGTCGGTGGCCTGCTCGAGCGACTCGGCCACGACGGCGGCGATGATGTCGCCGACGAACCGCACCTTCTCGGTGGCGAAGATCGGCCGGTTCAGCTCGGGCGGCATCATCGGGAAGAACTGCATGGACGGCAGCCCGAGATCGTCACCGGAGTAGACGGCGACGACGCCGGGCATCGACGCCGCGTCGCCCAGGTCGATCGACTGGATGTCGCCGTGCGCCACCGGTGATCGGACGAAGGCGACGTGCAGCATGCCCGTCTCCTGGATGTCGTCGACGTACTTGCCGTCTCCGGTGAGCAGCGTCGGGTCTTCCACCCGCTTGACGGCGTTGCCGAGAATCGAGCCAGATGCAGCCATGTCGAATGATCCCCAATCGTTCGAGTTGTCCCCCAGAGGTGGCCCTGATCCTTGCCGCGAACCACCGGGACAGTCAAACCGTGCCGTCCGACATCAACCGACCAGGATCGAATGGCCCGGGTCAGCCGCCCGAGAGGGCCATGACGTCGGCGTCGTCGGGGATCGCCAACTCGTCGGGGTCGTCGAGGTACCCGTCGGGCAACGCGACCTTGATCGGACCGTTGGTGTGGCCGCGCTTGATGCGCTCGCCGCCCTCGACGATCTCGGCAGCGGGGTCGAGGGTGCCGAGGACGTCGTCGAGCTGGGCCAGCGACGCGACCTGGGCGAGGGTCCGGCGTACGTCGGGGCCGACCGGATAGCCCGACAGGTACCAGGCGCAGTGCTTGCGGAAGTCGCGCATCGCGTGCTCCTCGCCACCGAAACCGGCGTAGTGATCGGTGAGCAGGCGGGCGTGGCGACGCATCGCCTCGGCGACCTCGCCGAGGCGGCGCGGGGCCGGCGCCTCGCCACCGTTGAGCACGGTGATCAGGTCGCCGAACAGCCAGGGACGTCCGAGACAGCCGCGGCCGATCACGACGCCGTCGCAGTCGGTCTGGGCCATCATCGCCACGGCGTCGGATGC
>JBPEWX010000785.1:0-1931 GCA_052032235.1 Ilumatobacter sp.
AGCCGGTGGCGATCGGCGACTACGCGATGGCCGACGGCTCGGTCGAGCGTGTGTTTCTGTTCCCGGACGGCTCACAGGCGGTCGCCGACGGTGACGGCGGATACGAGCGGGTGATCGTGCCGACGGAGGTCGAGTATCCGCGCGGCCGGCCGTTCTTCGAGGGGAACCTCGACGTGGGCGCCGACGGTGAGTCGGCCGGATCGCTGCCCGTCTTCTCGTTCGCCGACGGCCAGACGGCCTACGAGGTCGACGGCGAGCTGGTGCTGATGGACCTGCCGCTCGACACGACCCATCCGGGCGAGGCGCCGGTCGACTGCGGACCGTTCCCGGGCGGCACCCTGTTCGTGTTTCCCGACGGACGTCAGCTCATCGAGAGCCCCGACGGGTCGTGGTCGATCGCCCAGCTGCCGGGACTGCCCCCGTACGAAGAACTCGTCGAGCGCTACGGCGACGAGGTCGACGTCGACGAACCGGCCGACGGATCCACCGACGAGCCGGCCGACAGCCTGCTCGACGGTCCGCTCGGCGATGGACCCGACCTGCTCGACGACATCACCGAGTTGCCCGGGCTGGCAGGCCGGCACGAGCCGGTCGCCGAGGATCCGGAGGTCGGCGACGCCTCTGGCGCCGCGGGCGACGAGCCGGCGGACCGCCCGATCGCCGACGGCTCGCGGGTGCCCGATCTGGGCCGGCCACTCGCCGACGGGCCGCTGGTCGAGGCCCCGATCGAACAGGTCGACGTCGCTCCGTTGTGGGACGACGGATCGCTCGCCGACCCCTTCGACCCGGCGACGACCGACGTCGGTCCCGACACCGGACTCGACCCGGACCTCGGACCTGACGAGACCGGACCCGACGGGGGCGGCTTCCACGACGGAGTGCTCGACTGATCGTCGGGCGAATCCATCTGTCCTCTACGGTCGGGGCATGGTCGAGTTGCGCCGGATGAGCGTCGACGACGTCGTGTTGATCGAGACGTGGGACGCCGATCCCGCCGTTCGTGCCGCCCTCGATGGCCCGGCGATGGACTGGTGGGATTGGGAAGCCGAGCTCGGGCGCGACGTGCCGTGGCGGGAGTTGCTGATCGCCGAGGACGACGGTCGGCCGATCGGGTTCGTCCAGCTCACCGACGCCCACGACGAGGAGACGCACTACTGGGGCGACGTCGAGCCGGGTACGTGGGCGCTCGACATCTGGCTCGGATCGGTCGCCGATCGCGGACGCGGCCTCGGCCGTCGGGTGATGGACGCCGCGACCGAACGGTGCTTCGAGCGACACGGCGCCACGGCCATTCTGATCGACCCGCTGGTGACGAACACGCAGGCGATCGGGTTCTACGAGCGCTCCGGCTTCTCGGCCGTCGGCGAGCGGCACTTCGACGACAGCCTCTGCCTCGTCATGCGTCTCGATCGAGCTCCCACCAATAGTTGACGTCGCCCTTCGGCTTGCGGTCGCCACCGAGTGACTCGTACAGCGACTGGGCGACCTCGTTGTGGCCGCCGGTCGAGAGCCAGAACCGGGTCGAGCCACGGGCGCGGCCGAGCTCCATCGCCGCCTCGACGAGCGCCGTGCCGATGCCCTGCCGACGGTGATCGGCTCGGACGTCGAGTTCGTGGAGGTAGGTGGTGAGCCGGCCGCTCGGTGAGCGCATCTGGATCCCCCAGGCGAGTCCGACCGGTTCGTCGTCGGCGTAGGCCCCGAGCACGAAGGTGGCCGGGTCGTCGAGGAACGCCTGGCGGGTCGCTGCGTCGGTCGACCGTGCGGTCGGTGAATCGGGCAGCACCGCTGCGAAGAGCGCGTGCAGCGCAGAGCCGTCGCCACCTGCGAGCTCGCGTACCTCCATCGGTGCAGTCTCGCGCCCGACGGCCGGAGCGGTGCTCGGGTCAGGAGGCATGGGGAGGCGGAGTCACCGCCACGTCGCAGCGACGGTC
>JBPEWX010000786.1:0-2194 GCA_052032235.1 Ilumatobacter sp.
AGCGACAATCCGTACCGACCTGTCTGACGGCTCGGTGGTCCCTCGTCCCCCGCTCCGGGTGCGGAGGATCGAGCCGAGCGCGGGTCTCGGTGTCGCCGAGGTGCGGGTGGACACGGTTCGACCTGTGACGTGATCCGTTAGCGTCGCTCGGCGTGGTCGACTCGTTTCCTCGTCAGTACGCACGCACCCAACGACTCACGCTCGGTGAGCCGCGCGACCTGAGTGTCACGCCCGACGGGCAGCGGGTCGTGTTCGCCCGCTCGCGTGGCGGCGCCGATCCGGTCAACTGCCTCTGGGTGGCCGACGTGGAGACCGGCGAGGAACGCCTGGTCGCCGACCCGGTCACCCTGATGGCCGCCATCGCCGCCGACGACGCCGACCTCCCACCCGAGGAACGGGCGCGCCGCGAGCGGTTGCGCGAGGGTGCCGGTGGCATCACCGGCTACGAGCTCGATCGCGCCGCCGAGCGGGCCGTGTTCGTGCTCGCCGGCAACCTGTTCGTCGCCGAACTCGACGGCGAGTGCCGTCGCCTCGACGTGC
Organism: Ilumatobacter sp.; assembly: GCA_052032235.1. Lineage (GTDB taxonomy): Bacteria > Actinomycetota > Acidimicrobiia > Acidimicrobiales > Ilumatobacteraceae > Ilumatobacter. Next base: position 541 of record JBPEWX010000786.1, read on the forward strand.
CCGGCCCGGTGTTCGACCCGCACGTGTCCCCCGACGGGACACGGATCGCGTACGTCCGTGGACGGGAGCTGTGGGTCACCGACCTGCACGGCGACGCACACCTCGTCGCCGGTCCGGCCGACGGCGATGCCGACACCGTGTCGTGGGGCAGCGCCGACTTCGTCGCCGCGGAGGAGATGAACCGCTATCGGGGGTTCTGGTGGAGCCCCGACGGGGCGGCGATCGCGGCCTGCCGCGTCGACGACGCACCGGTGCAGGTGTGGCACATCTCGAACCCGGCCGACCCGGGCTCGACACCCCGGCCGGTTCGCTATCCCGCGGCAGGCACACCGAACCCGGAGGTCACCCTGCACGTGTGCGTGCTGGGGTCGGGCGATCGTGTCGCCGTCGACTGGGACCGCCAGGCGTTCGAGTACCTCGCCAAGGTCGCCTGGAACGGCCACGGCCTCGCCCTCACCGTGCTCTCGCGCGATCAGCGCGACCTGCAGGTACTCGCTGCCGACCCGTCGACCGGCGCCACCACGACGGTGTTCACCGACCACGACGACGCCTGGGTCGAACTGGTGCCCGGCACCGGCGCGCTGATCGCTCCCGACACGCCGGTGATGTGCACGGAGGCCGACGGCGCCCGCCGTCTGTCGCTCGGCGACGACCTGGTCTCGCCGGCCGACGTCCAGGTCCGCTCGGTCGTGCAGGCCGACGCCGACCGGGTCGTGGTGACCGGCAATCCGCTCGACGACGCCAGCCAGCTGCACGTCTACCGCTGGACCCGCGCCGACGGCTTCGAGGCGCTCACCGACGGGCTCGCCGTGAACCAGGCGGCGGTCGGCGGCGACACCATCCTGTTCCGGACGGCGACCGTCGACGAGCCCGGCGCCCGGTGGCGTCTCCCGAACGGTCACACGCTCACCTCCCACGCCGAGCGTCCGCTGGTGCGACCGAACGTCCGCGTCGCCGCCCACACGGCCGACGTGCCGACCACCGCCGTCCTGCTCCCCCACGACCACGACGGCTCGCCACTCCCGGTCCTCCTCGACCCGTACGGCGGACCGCACGCACAGCGTGTCCTGCGCTCGCACAACGCGTTCTGCGCGTCGCAGTGGTTCGCCGATCAGGGCTTCGCCGTCGTCGTCGCCGACGGGCGCGGCACACCGGGCCGCGGCTCCGCCTACGAGCGGTCGGTGTTCCTCGACCTCGCCACCGGCGTCCTCGACGACCAGGTCACCGCACTCCACGCGGCCGCAGAGCAGCACCCCGAACTCGACCTCACGCGAGTGGCGATGCGCGGTTGGAGCTTCGGCGGATACCTGTCGGCGCTCGCCGTCATGAAGCGGCCCGACGTGTTCCACGCCGGGATCGCCGGCGCACCCGTCACCGAGTGGCGCCTCTACGACACCTGCTACACCGAGCGCTACCTCGGCGACCCGAACGAGCGGCCCGAGGTGTACGACGCCAACTCGCTGCTGCCCCTGGCACCCGAACTGACGAGGCCGCTGCTGCTGATCCACGGCCTCGCCGACGACAACGTGGTGGCGGCGCACACCCTGCAGCTCAGCGCCGCGCTGCTCGCCGCCGGCAAACCACACGAAGTCCTGCCGCTCGTCGGGGTCACCCACATGACGCCGCAGGAGATCGTGGCCGAGAACCTGCTGCT
>JBPEWX010000787.1:0-1699 GCA_052032235.1 Ilumatobacter sp.
GCCTTCGAGATCGAGACCGAGCGCCGGGTGCTCGTCGCGCACGATGTTGACGACGAGCAGTGTTCCGACGATGCCGACGAAGATCAGCATCGACGCCCAGAGGCGTTTGGTGTTCACGAGTCGTCCGCGTCGTCGTCCGATTGCTTGGCGTCGGCCTTCGCCTTGGCCTCCTCGGCCTTGGCCGCGGCGGCCGCGTCCTCGGCGTTGGTGTCGACCTTGCGCGACACCGCGGCACGGGCGATCCGGACCTGCACGTCGTCGTCGACCTCGAGCCAGAAGCGGTCGGGTCCGTCCTCACCGGTGATGAAGCCGTAGATGCCGGCCGTGGTGACGACCTCGTCGCCCACACCGACCGACGACTGCAGCTCGGCAGCCTCCTTCATCCGCTTCCGCTGCGGGCGGATGAGCAGGAAGTACATGATCAGACCGATCACGAGGAACGGGATCAGACTGACGAGGATGTTCGGCGAGCTCTCGTCGGCGCTCGCGAGGAGGAAGGCAAGTTGCATAGCGGCGAGCAATGCTAACGCCCGACCGGGCCGATGTGCCGGACGGTGGTCGCGGCGAGGTCGGCGTCAGCCCCAGACGGCGAGCACGTCACGGCGGAGATCCTGGAACGTCCCGTCGACGATCGCCGCCCGCATCTGCTCGAGGAGACGCAGCGTCCAGGCCACGTTGTGCAGGCTGACCAGGCGCGACGCAGTGGGCTCACCCACCTTGAACAGGTGCCGGATGTAGCCCCGCGAGTGCCGTTCGCAGACCGAGCACCCGCACGCCGTGTCGATCGGCTCCTCGCTGAGGGAGAACTCCTGGCGCTTCAGATTGACCCGACCCTCGCTCGTGAGTGCGGTGCCGTGGCGACCGAGCCGGGTCTGCATGACGCAGTCGAACTGATCGACGCCGAGATTGACCGCCTCGACGATCGAGGCCGGATCACCGACGCCCATGAGATAGCGGGGTCGGTTCGTGGGCAGGTGTTCGATGGCGGCGGCGAGGGCCGGGATCATCTCGTCGCGTGTCTCCCCCACCGACAGGCCGCCGATGCCGTACCCGTCGAACTCGAGCGCGGCGGTTCGTTCGGCCGACTCGGCGCGCATCACCTCACTGACACCACCCTGCACGATGCCGAACAGGGCCTGGTCGGGCCGGGTGTGATGATCGCGGGCCCGCTTCGCCCACGCATTCGTGCGTTCGAGCGCGAGCCGGATCACGTCCGGTGGGCTCGGCAGCGGCGGGCACACGTCGAGCACCATCTGGATGTCGGCGCCGAGCAGTTGTTGGGTCTCGACCGCCTTCTCGGGCGTGAAGCGATGCTTGGTGCCGTCGTAGGTCGAGGCGAAGGTGACCCCCTCGTCGTCGACGTCGGGTTCGAGCGAGAACACCTGGAAGCCGCCCGAGTCGGTGAGGGTCAGTCCGTCCCACCCGGCGAACTTCGCCAGCCCGCCGAAGTGGGCGACGGTGTCGGCGCCGGGTCGCATCATCAAGTGGTACGTGTTGCCCAGCACGATCTGGGCGCCGAGTGCGTCGTAGTCGTCGGCACTCAGGTACTTGATGGCGCCACGGGTGCCGACCGGCATGAACAGCGGGGTGGTGTAGCTGCCGTTCGCCGTCGTGGCGGTACCGGCACGGGCGGTCCCGTCGCTCGCCGTGGTCTCGAACTCGACAACATGCACGTCGAACGATCCTACGGTCGGTTCAT
>JBPEWX010000788.1:0-3886 GCA_052032235.1 Ilumatobacter sp.
GTGGCCGCACTCGACCATGCGCCGATCGGCACCCTCCACGCGTTCGCCCGACGCCTCCTCAACGACTTCCCGATCGCCGCCGAGCTCCCGCCCGGGTTCACGGTGCTCGACGAGCTCGAGAGCCACCTGGCATCCGAGGAGCGGTGGGAGGAACTCGTCGACCGCCTGCTCGACGATCCCGAGCCTGCCGACGGCGTCGTCGCCGGCGGCAGCGAGCTGGTCGAGCTGTGTCAGCTCGACAACTTCCGCCTCGAGAGCGGCGGACGACGACTCGCCGACAGCTTCCACGACAACTGGGACCTCGTCGAGCGTCGGGTCGACCTGAGCGACCCGGGCCCGTGGCGGCTCGACGCCGAGCCGTTCTTCCGACGTGTGCTCGCCCTGTGCGACACGCCCGTGCCCGACACCGACAAGCAAGCGGGCCGCCTGGCCGAGCTCCGCAGCGGCGCCACCGCCGGGCTCGAAGCCGACCGTCTGGGCGAACGTGTCGCCCGGATCGTCCAACTCGAGGATCGATGCGAGAAGGTCAAGCGGTGCGGCTCGAAGACGACCTGGAAGCAGGCGGGTCTCGACCCCGAGGGGCTGGAGACGCTCCGTGCTGCCCAACTCGAACTCGCCGCCGAGGCCCGCGAGCTGCTCGCCACGGTCCGGGAGCGGCGTCGTCGAGTGTTGGGCGCGGTGTTCGGACGGTGGGTGCTCGACGCCGCGCGCGAACGCGCCGCCGCCGGCACGCTCGAGTTCCACGACCTCCTGGTGCTCGCCCGTCGGCTCGTCGCCCGGCACCCCGACATCCGTCGGGCACTGCACGAGCGCTACACGCGCATCCTGCTCGACGAGTTCCAGGACACCGATCCGATCCAGCTCGAGATCGCCGTCCGCCTCAGTGCGGCACCCGACGACCCGGCCCACGACACCGACTGGCGCGGCTTGCGCCCGCTCCCCGGCCGCCTGTTCATCGTCGGCGACCCGAAACAGTCGATCTACCGATTCCGTCGCGCCGACATCGCCCAATACATGCGGGCCGCCGATCAGGTCGGCGCCGACACCGAGGTCCTGTCGGCCAACTTCCGGTCGTCGCGACCCGTGCTCGACTGGGTCAACACCGTCTTCGGCGAGCTGATCACCGAACAGGCCGACGCACAGCCCGCCTATCAGGCCCTCACGGCCGGCCGACGCCACTTCCTCGATCACGGCTCGGTGACGGTGTTCGGCGTCGACGAGCACGACGACCTCGGGCGCAGCAAGGCCGACGAGATCCGTCGCCGTGAGGCGGCCGACGCCGCCGACGCCGTGGCGACCGCGCTCGTCGACGGATGGCAGGTCACCGAAGGCGATCAGCTGCGTCCGTGTCGTCCGGGCGACATCACGGTGCTGCTCCCGGCCCGTACCTCACTGCCGGCGCTCGAGTCTGCGCTCGACGAACGCGGCATCCCGTACCGGGCCGAGAACAGCTCGGTCGTCTACGCCACGACCGAGATCCGACACCTCATGCTCGCCCTGCGCGCCGCCGCCGACCCGACCGACGAACTCGCCCTGGTCGCCGCGCTCCGCACCCCGCTGTACGGCTGCAGCGACGTCGAGCTGTACGAGTGGAGAGCCGCCGGTGGTCGATGGACCGTGTGGTGGCGACCCGACGACGACACCCCCGCCGCCTTGCTCGACCATCCGGTCGGCGACGCATTGCAACACCTCGGGTCGATCGCACGCCGGGCGAGCCGGATGAGCCCGTCCGACCTGCTGTCGGCGCTCGTCGACGAGCGACGCGCCCTCGACGTCGCACTCGACCGGCCCGATGCCCGCGACGTGTGGCGTCGCGTCCGGTACGTCATCGATCAAGCCCGTGCCTGGAGCGACGCGGGCGGTCACGGGCTGCGCCGCTATCTCGCCTGGGTGTCGCTGCTCGCCAGCGAGAGCCGCAACGCCGACACGATCCTGCCGGAGCACGACGACGACGCCGTGCGCATCATGACCGTGCACGCCGCCAAGGGTCTCGAGTTCCCGATCACCGTCGTGTCGGGCATGACCACGAAGCCGCACGCCACGAAGTCGAACGCCGTCGTGTGGCACCAGGACACGTGGACCATCTCCAACACCTCGACGCCCGACCCGGTCTTCGAGGACTTCATCCCGATCGACGAACAGATGAGCGACGCCGAGCGTCGACGCCTCCTGTACGTGGCGTGCACACGCGCCGTCGATCACCTCGTGGTGTCGCTCCACCGCTACCCCGACAGCAAGCCCGGCGAAACCGCCGAGAGCGGTCGACTGTTGTTCGCCAACGGTGCCGCCGACGAAGCGGCGGGAGCGGTGCCGCTGTCCCCGACGGCCGAACGCTTCGTGCTCGACCGCCCGGACGCCCCCGAACTCGACTGGCCCGAGTACGAGGCGTGGGACGCCGAGCGGCGGCGAGCGATCGCCGATGCCCGGTTCCGGCCGAGCGTCAGCGCGACGTACCTCGCCGGTGAGGCCGACACCGACCCCGGTCTCGACAAGGGCGCCGTCGACCTCGACCTGCCGCCGTGGCAGCGCGGCCGATACGGCACCGCCGTCGGCCGCGCCGTGCACGCCGTGCTCCAGTACGCCGATCTGCGCACCGGGGCCGACATCGACGCCGAGGCGGCCGCACAGTGCGCGGCCGAAGGCATCGTCGGCATGGACGACACCGTCGCCGATCTCGCCCGGTCCGCGATCGCCGCCCCGATCGTGCAGCGAGCGCTCGAGCTGCCGCACCACCGTGAGCTGTTCGTCGCCGCTCCGGTCGGCGGCCGCACGGTCGAGGGCTATCTCGACCTGTTCGTCGAGACGCCCGGCGGCGGCATCATCGTCGACTACAAGACCGACCAGTGGCCCGACGACCCCGACGACGCACAGCGTGCGGATCGTGTCGTCCGGTACCGCAAGCAGTTGGCGGTCTACGGCGTGGTGGTCGAGCAGCTGCTGGGGGCGCCGGTCGAGGCGGCGATGCTGGTCCGCTGTCGCCCCGACGGCCCCGCCGAGGAGATCGTCATCGACCGGTGGCCGGAGGCACTCGACGAGGCCCGAGGCCTCATCGACGAGACGGTCTGACGGCGTTGAACAGGCCGCTGAGGCTGAGGCGGAACGTCGCGAGGGCGAAGATCGCGCCGAACGCGAGGCCGATCGGCACCAGGACGGCGCCGAGGATCCGGATCCGGGCGTCGAAGAACGGCTGCAGCAGGCTGGTCTCGATCGTGGTGCCGTCGACGTGCAGGGTTCGCATCGGATCGTCGAACTCGGGACAGTCGACGTCGGTCTCCGAGACGCCGATGACCTCGTCGCCACCGAAGTTCTCGATCGGGTCGGTCACCTTCGAGGTGAGGAGGCCGAGATCGGGGTGCACGACGGCCGACACGAGATACGTCTCGCCGTCGTCGAGGTACTGGGCGTCGAGACCGTACCGGACGTCGACCAGGTCGTCGTCGAATCCGAACGGGGCGGGATTGCCGGCACGGATCCGGTCGATCTCGAATCGGATCGTGCGATAGTCGCGGTCGACCACCTCACCGACGAACACCACGTGCGGGGCGGTCGGTGCGGTGCACCCCTCCGGCACCGGTACCAGGGGGTCGGAGGCGGCCGGTGAGAGCCCGACCAGGCCGACCAGCGCTGCTCGCCACATGTTTTCCGAAGATACTGGCGATACTGGGAGCGATGGGGTACAACCCGCAACGAAAGTTCAAGGCCCGCCCGACCGACTACATCGTGTTGGCGATCGGGATGCTCACCGCCGCCGCCCTCGTGGTGTGGGGCTTCGTGAGCTGACGCGACCGTTCGACGAGCAGAGCTCTCAGAACGCCGCTTCGTAGTGGGTGAGGGCGACACCGTCGATCGCGATCACGTCGAACCGGACGTCGACCGCGGGCGAGCC
>JBPEWX010000789.1:0-7501 GCA_052032235.1 Ilumatobacter sp.
GCAGCCGTTTCAGCAGGTACAAACCGGCCATGCCGGCCCCCACCACGACGACGTCGAACTCCGAACGTTCCCCCGAATCGCTCATGACACGGATTGAAACACACCCTCGACGTCCGGCTCCCAGCGGAGCGTGCACCGCCCGTGGCGGCCGGGGGCGACGACGCCTAGTGTCCGCCGGATGGACGTCGAAGCGTTGCTGTCGGAACTGACCCTCGAGGAGAAGGCGGCGCTGCTCAGCGGTGCCGACGTGTGGCACACCGTTGCCGTCGAGCGCCTCGGGATCCCGGCGATCATGTGCTCCGACGGACCACACGGGATGCGCGCCCAGGTCGGCGACGTCGACGAAGGCGAGATGCTGAAGGCGGCGCCGGCGACGTGCTTCCCCACGGCGTCGGCGATCGCCTCGACCTGGGACCGCGATCTGATCCACGAGGTCGGCGAGGCGATCGCGAACGAGGCGCGCCAGTACGGCGTTTCCGTCGTGCTCGGGCCGGGCGTGAACATGAAGCGATCCCCGTTGTGCGGCCGCAACTTCGAGTACGTGTCCGAAGACCCGTACCTCGCCGGCGAACTCGGACTGGCCATGGTGCAGGGCATCCAGTCCCGCGATGTCGGCACGTCGGTGAAGCACTACGCAGCGAACAATCAGGAACACGACCGCCTACGCGTCAGCGCCGAGATCGACGAGCGCACCCTGCGCGAGATCTATCTGCCCGCGTTCGAGCGCATCGTCACCGCCGGCGAGCCGTGGACGGTCATGTGCGCGTACAACCGCATCAACGGCACCCACGCCTCGCAACACCACTGGCTGCTCACCGACGTGCTCCGCGACGAGTGGGGCTACGACGGGGTCGTCGTCAGCGACTGGGGCGCCGTGCACGACCGGGTCGCTGCCGTTCAGGCGGGCCTCGACTGGGAGATGCCGCCCGACCTCGAACGCAGCCCGGGGGCCGTCGTCGCCGCCGTCGAGGGCGGCTGGCTCGACGAAGCGGTGGTCGACGCGAGCGTGCGACGCATACTCGAGATGGTGGCCAAGGGTCGGCACGTCCTCGAGCTCGACGAGACGGTCGACGTCGACGCCCACCACGAACTGGCCCGTCGGGCCGCCGCCGAGTCGGCCGTGCTCCTGAAGAACGACGGTGATCTGCTCCCCCTCGGCGACACGGGCACCGTCGCCATCATCGGTGAGTTCGCCCGGACGCCGCGATTCCAGGGGTCGGGCAGCTCCCGGGTCACGACCACCAAGGTGGATGTCGCGCTCGACGAGATCACGGCGACGTTCGGTGCGGACCGGGTCTCGTTCGCCGCCGGTTACGTGATCGAGGGCGAGACCGACGGCGACGGCGTCGACGTCGACGAGCTTCGCGCCGAGGCCGTCCGCACTGCGGCCGGGGCCGACTCGGTGGTCTTCTTCCTCGGGCTCCCCGACTCGTGGGAGTCGGAGGGCTTCGACCGCGACCACATGGATCTGCCGCCCGACCAGCTCGCGACCCTGTCGGCAGTGCGGGCCGAGAACGACCGCGTGGTCGTCGTGCTCGTGAACGGGGCGACGGTCGTCGTGGAACCATGGTGCGACACCGTGCCCGCCGTGCTCGAGTGCTGGCTCGGCGGACAGGCCGCCGGCGGGGCGATCGCCGATCTGCTCCACGGTGACGCCTGCCCCGGCGGACGCCTCGCCGAGACGATGCCCGTCCGACTGAACGACGTGCCGTCGACGCTCAACTTCCCCGGTGACCCGGGCGTGGTCCGCTACGGCGAGGGTGTCTTCATCGGATACCGAGCGCACGACCATCTCGACCAACGGGTCAGCTTCCCGTTCGGGTACGGCCTCTCGTACACGACGTTCGAGGTGACGGATCTCGACGTCACCGTGTCCGGCAGTGCCGCCGACGGCACGCTCACCGCAGCCGTGACGGCGACGGTGACGAACACCGGCGCCCGACGCGGGTCGCACGTCGTGCAGGTGTACGTCGGCGACGACGAGGCCGAGGTGGCCCGGCCGCCCCGTGAGCTCAAGGGGTTCGCCAAGGTCCACCTCGACGCCGGCAACTCCGAGCGGATCACGATCGAGCTCGACCAGCGAGCGTTCTCGTACTGGTCGCCGCGCCACCGCCGCTGGGTCGTCGAATCGGGATCGTTCACGATCGCGGCCGGCTCGCACTCCCGCGATCTCCCGTGTTCCACGACGATCGAGGTGGACGCGCCGTCGGTTCGGCCACCGCTCGATGCGATGTCGACCCTGACCGAATGGGCCGACGACCCGGCCGGCTGGGCGGTCCTCGACGAGTTCCTCCCCGACCGGCACCCGGCGCGCAGCAAGCGGTTCCGGAGCCTGCTCGGCTCGATGCCGATCGACACCCTGGCCGGCTTCGGCTCGTTCGGCTTCACCCATGCCGACGTGGCGACGCTGCTCGAACGCGTTCGCGAGCACCAGGCCACCGCCCCGTAGGCTGGTGCGCCGGTATGAGCGCGCACACTGACACCCCCGACGCCCGAGACGACACGCCACCGTTCCGCTACACGGCTGCGCTCGCGAGCGAGCTCGAGGTCCGCTGGCAGGACTGGTGGGACGAGCAGGGCACGTTCGAGACGCCGAACCCGGCCGGCTCGCTGGCCGACGCTGCACTGGCCGACGAGCGCGGCGAGAAGCTGTTCGTGCTCGACATGTTCCCGTATCCGTCGGGTGCCGGTCTGCACGTCGGCCACCCGTTGGGTTTCATCGGGACCGACGTCTTCGCCCGCTTCAAGCGGATGACCGGCCACAACGTGCTGCACACGATGGGGTTCGACGCGTTCGGTCTCCCCGCCGAGCAGTACGCCGTCGAGACCGGCCAGCACCCCGCCGTCACGACCGACCAGAACATCGCCACCTACCGCCGCCAGCTGCGTCGCCTGGGGCTGGCCCACGACCCGCGCCGCAGCATCTCCACGACCGACCCCGACTACTACCGGTGGACGCAGTGGATCTTCAGCCAGATCTTCAACGCGTGGTTCGATCCCGACGCCCCGCACGACGACGGCGTCGGCCGGGGCAAGGCGCGGCCGATCGCCGAGCTGGTCGCCGAGTTCGAGATCGGATCGCGTCCGACCCCCGACGGCCGCCCCTGGCACGACCTGAGCGCCACCGAACAGCGCGAGGTCATCGACGGTCACCGGCTGGCGTACGTCAGCGATGCGCCGGTCAACTGGTGCCCCGGCCTGGGCACCGTCGTCGCCAACGAGGAAGTCACCGCCGACGGCCGCTCCGACCGCGGGAACTTCCCCGTCTTCAAGCGCAACATGCGCCAGTGGATGATGCGCATCACCGCGTACGCCGACCGGCTGATCGACGACCTCGAACTGCTCGACTGGACCGACGCCATCAAGGCGATGCAGCGCAACTGGATCGGCCGCAGCCACGGCGCCAACGTGCACTTCCCGTCTGCAGCGGGCGACATCACCGTGTTCACCACCCGCCCCGACACCCTGTTCGGTGCCACCTTCATGGTGCTGGCACCGGAGCACCCGTACGTCGACGAGCTGACGACGTCGGAGCAGGCCGACGCCGTCGCCGAGTACCGACGTCAGGCAGCCGCCAAGAAAGACGTCGACCGTCAGGACGAGAACCGGGAGAAGACCGGCGTCTGGACCGGTTCGTACGCCACCAACCCGTTGAGCGGCGAGCAGATCCAGGTCTGGATCGCCGACTACGTCCTGATGGGCTACGGCACCGGCGCCATCATGGCGGTGCCGTCGGGCGACCAGCGCGACTTCGAGTTCGCCCGCAAGTTCGGTCTGCCGATCCCCGCGATCCAGCAGCCGCCGGCCGCCTGGTTCGAACAGCGCGACATCGAACCGACGATCGACACGACGCAGTGGCCCGAGGCGTTCGTCGGTGACGGCGTCTACGTCAACTCGTCGAACGACACCCTCGACCTGAACGGCATCGACAACAAGTCCGACGGCATCGCGACCGTCAACGCCTGGCTGGAGGAGACCGGCAAGGGCGAGGCAACGATCACCTACAAGCTGCGCGACTGGCTGTTCAGCCGTCAGCGGTACTGGGGTGAACCGTTCCCCGTCGTCTACGACGCCGACGGTTTCCCCCACACCCTGCCCGACTCCATGCTGCCCGTCGAACTACCCGAGACCGATTCGTTCTCGCCGCGCACCTTCGACCCCGACGACGAGTTCTCGAACCCGGAGAGCCCGCTCGACCGTCTCGACGACTGGGTCACGCTGACGCTCGACCTGGGCGACGGTCCGCAGGAGTACCGCCGCGACACCAATGTGATGCCCCAGTGGGCCGGCTCGTGCTGGTACCAGCTGCGCTACTGCGACCCGTCGAACGCCGAGGCCTTCATCGACCCCGCCGTCGAGCAGTACTGGGTCGGCCCGCAGCCCGACGCGCGACCCGATCACCCGGGTGGCGTCGACCTGTACGTGGGTGGCGTCGAGCATGCCGTGCTGCACCTGCTGTACGCCCGGTTCTGGCACAAGGTGCTGTTCGACCTGGGCCACCTGTCGTCGAAGGAGCCGTACGCCCGCCTGTTCAACCAGGGCTACGTGCAGGCATATGCCTACACCGACGAGCGCGGCATCTACGTCGACGCCAAGGAGGTCGTCGAACGCGACGGCTCGTACTTCCTGGGCGATCAGCCGGTGAACCGCGAGTACGGCAAGATGGGCAAGAGCCTGAAGAACTCGGTCAGCCCCGACGAGATGTACGACGCCTACGGCGCCGACACGTTGCGCCTGTACGAGATGGCCACCGGCCCGCTCGACGCGTCCCGCCCCTGGGAGACCCGGGACGTGATCGGCATGTACCGGTTCCTCCAGCGCCTGTGGCGCAACATGATCGACGAGCAGACCGGTGCCTGCATCGTGGTCGACGAACCCCTCAACGACGAGCTGACCAAGCAGCTGCACCGCACCATCGACGTCGTCCGCACCGAGATGGATGCGCTGCGGTTCAACACCGCGATCGCCAAGCTGATCGAGTTGAACAACGCGGTGACCAAGCTCGGTCACACGCCGCGTGCGGTCGCCGAGCCGATGGTGCTCATGGCGGCACCCCTGGTGCCCCACGTCGCCGAGGAGCTGTGGCGCAAGCTGGGCCACGACGAGACCGTCACCTACCTGCCGTTCCCCGAAGCCGACGAGCAGTACCTCGTCGACGACACCGTCGAGGTGCCGGTGCAGATCAACGGCAAGGTGCGGAGCCGTATCGTCGTCGCCGCCGACGCCGACAAGGCGACGTTGGAAGCGGCGGCGCTGGCCGACGACAAGATCGCCGCTGCCGTCGACGGCGCCACGCCGAAGAAGATCATCGTGGTGCCCGGCCGCATGGTGAACATCGTCGTCTGACGACATCCACCACCCGGCGGGCCATCGGAGGACCCCGCCGATCAGGCGGTACTCGACTGGCGCCGCATGTGCATCAGTCCGGCGATCACCAGGATCAGGCACACCAACGCCGCGCCGAACGCGACCCACGCGGCGATGCCGGCGATCTGCCCGATCGTCGACCAGGCGTACACGTTGAGCAGGGTGCCACGAAGGATCTCGCCCTTGAGCACCGTGTCGCGGGTGCCGGTGATCTCGTCAGCCGCCGCTTGCAGTTCGTCGACCTCGGCGTCTGACGCACCGGAAGCGATCGCATCCTGCACGGCAGCATTCGCCTCGGATTGCGGCCCACCCAACTCGGCGTACGAGAGTCCGCCGCCGATGCCTTCGATGTGGCCGGCGATGTAGCTGGAGTAGGCCTCGGCCTCCTTGCCGGTGTCGACGAGTTCGCCGCCGTACTCGGCGAGGTCGTCGCGGCCTTCTTCGGCGAGCGCCTCGGCCGACGGGAAGACGATGCCCTGTGCGGTCAGCTCGTCGGACACGTAGTCGGCGGTGAAGTTGCTGCCGTACATCAGCAGCGCACCGGCGACGACCAGGACGATCGTCACCACCGCGCCGAGCGCGATCAGGAACTTGTCGACCCCGCTGCGCGTGATCGTGATGACGTCGGACGGCGCTGCGGTCGCGTTCGTGCCGGTGGTGGTTGCTGGGTCTGACATGTCGCCTCCCGAGGGCGTCGTCGGTTACTCGCCGCGCAACCTAACCCAAACTCCGGCCTCCGCTGGAGAAACGCTCGTTATCACCGCGTCGGGACCTTTTTCCTCTTGCCCGCCGGCCCCGCCGGCGCGATGCTGTCAGCACAAGTCAGATCCACGAGGTGCCCATCGGGGACACAGACCCACGAAGCGGCCGTCAGGTTGCACAGCGTGGCTCCTGGTCCCGAAACCGATTCCGAGTTGTACGGATCACACCTCGTGGATCTGTCGCGTTCGGGTCCGCGACCGCCTCACACCAGGATGTCGTCGAGGCTCGCCAACAGCAGCTGCACGTTGCGCATGCGGGCGGTGTGGCCCATCAGCCCGATCCGCCAGCCCTTCCCGGCCAGGTCGCCGAGTCCGCCGCCGATCTCGACGCCGTAGTCGAGCAGCAGCGACCGGCGCACGTCGGCCTCGGTCGCACCGTCGGGCAGACGATCCTCGGGCACCCAGACCGAGGTCAGTTGCGGCAGCCGGTTGCCCTCGGCGGCGAACAGTTCGAAGCCACGTTCGACGAGACCGGCCTGGAGGGCATCGCCGACCGCCTGGTGGCGGGCGAACGATGCCTCGAGTCCCTCGTCGAGCAGTGCACCGAGGCCGGCGTGGATCCCGTACAGGCTCGAGATCGGCGCGGTGTGGTGATACGCACGGGCACCGTCGCCACCGGTGACGTACTTCGCGATCATGTTCAGGTCGAGGTACCACGACTGCGGCGTCTCGCGGAGGTGGGTCAGGGCTCGGTCGGAGACGGTGAGCGGAGCGAGACCGGGCGGAACACCGAGACACTTCTGGGTGCCCGAGTAGGCGATGTCGACGCCCCACTCGTCGATCCGGAGGTCGATCCCGCCGAGCGACGTCACGCAGTCGGCGAGGAGGAGTGCGTCACCCTTCTTCGCCCCGAGCGTGGCGAGGTCGTTGCGGACGCCGGTCGACGTCTCGGCGTGCACGACCGCGATCATCTTCGGACTCGGGTGGGCGTCGAGCAGGTCGTTCGGGTCGATCGGGGTGCCCCACGGCGCGTCGACGCGCACGACCTCGGCGCCGCACCGAGCGGCGACGTCGCACATGCGCCCACCGAACACACCGTTGACGCCGACCACGACGGTGTCACCGGGCCCGACGAAGTTGACGAACGCGGCCTCCATGCCCGCGGAGCCGGTGCCCGACACGGCGAACGTGAGCTGGTTGGTCGTCTGGAACACCTGACGCAGGCGGTCGCCGACCTCGTCCATGAGGGCGATGAAGTCGGGGTCGAGGTGGCCGAGCACGGGTCGGGCGTAGGCCTCCATCACCTCGGGGTAGGGGTTGCACGGGCCGGGGCCCATCAGCACGGGATCGCGATGCGTCATGACGCGTCACCGTAGTGGGCGACGGCCGTCGGGGTTCCGGCCTCCGCGGCCGCCGCCACCGGGGCGACCGAC
>JBPEWX010000079.1:0-1891 GCA_052032235.1 Ilumatobacter sp.
CCGTCAGCTCGTTCCAGGACTCATCATTGTCTCTGACTCCGAGTGGAATCGTTCGAGCACAAGGCGCGACGAACCCGAGCAGCCTTTCGGCTGCGAGCGGTGAGGCGCAACGCAGTGATCGGGCGATTCCGCCGGAGTCAGCTACTTGCGTTCGGGGAGGGGGGCGGTGTAGTCGGCGCCGGAGTCGAGGCCGAAGGCGGTGTGGAGGGCGCGGGCGGCGCGCTCCATGTCGCCGGCAGCCATGATGACCGAGATCCGGATGGTCGACGTCGAGATCATCTGGATGTTGACGCCCTCGTCGGACAGCACCCGGAACATCTTGGCGGCGATGCCGGGCGACGACTTCATGCCCGCACCCACCAGCGACACCTTGGCGATGTCGTCGTCGTGGGTGACGGTGTTGGCGCCGATCTCGTCGGCGATCCGCTGCACGATCGACTCGGCCTGGGCCATGTCGGCCATCGGCATCGTGAAGCTGATGTCGGTCGTGCCGTCGGTCGACGTGTTCTGCACGATCATGTCGACGTTGACGTTCGATTCGGCGAGCGGCTCGAACAGGGCCGCGGAGATGCCAGGACGGTCGGGCACGCCGAGCACGGTGACCTTCGCTTCGGTCATGTCGGTGACGACGCCGGAGATGATCGGATCTTCCACGGAGGGCTCCTCGTTGGTCACCCACGTGCCCTGTTCCCAGGTGAAGGCGGAACGCACGTGGAGGGGGACATCATGGTTGCGGGCGAACTCGACCGAGCGGAGGGCGAGCACCTTCGAGCCGGCCCCGGCCATCTCGAGCATCTCGTCGAAGTGCACCTTGGCGAGCTTGCGGGCCTGGGGCACGATGCGCGGGTCGGCGGTGAAGACGCCGGTCACGTCGGTGTAGATCTCGCAGGCGTCGGCGTCCATCGCCTGGGCGAGCGCGGACGCGGTCAGGTCGGAGGCGCCACGACCCATCGTGGTGATCTCCTTGGCGGTGCTGACGCCCTGGAACCCGGCGATGACGCACACCTTGCCCTCGCTGAGCGACTGGCGGACCCGGTCGCCCTTGACCTCGACGATCTTGGCCTTGCGGTGGGCGGTGTCGGTGATGATGCCGACCTGGCTGCCGGTGTAGCTGATGGCGTCGATGCCCCGGTCGAGCAGGGCCATCGTCATCAGGGCGGCGGTCTGGCGTTCACCGGTGGTGAGCAGCATGTCCATCTCGCGACCGGACTGGTTCTTCGCGACGGAGTCGGCGAGGGCGATCAGGTTGTCGGTCGCCTTGCCCATCGCCGAGACGACGACGATGACGTCGTTGCCGCGTTTGCGGGTGATCGCAACATTGTCCGCGCAGGCGCGGATGCGGTCGGGGTCGGCCACCGAGGTGCCGCCGTACTTCTGGACGATCAGTGCCACGGGTACAGGAGCCTACGACGCCGCCGCCACGGTCGGACGGAGCGGCCCGAAGTGTTCGGAACGTTCCGCCGTGGCGACGGCGCCGGAAAGGCTGTGACGGGTCAGGCGGTGCGTCGTCGGCGGGTGACGACGAGGGCTGCGGCGCCGATGACGACGGCGATCGCCGCGGTCTGGAGCGAGCGGCCGACGGATCCGCCGGTGGGCGGCAACGGCGTCACCTGGAAGAAGTTCGTCACCGTCACGGTCACCGTGGTCCCGTCACCGACGACGACGCCACCGGCCGGCGAGACCGTCGGCGTCGCGAGTCCCGGGTCGTCCTCCGTCACGACGCAGACCGCGCCGGTCGGGAGTCCGTCGACGGTGGCGCTCAGCGGGTTGCCGCCGCCGAGCACGACGTCGTCGTCGTACACCGTGGCGGTGGTGCCGAACTCGCCGGCGAGGGTGCACACCATGCTGAGCGTGAACGGGCCCGACGCGCCCGGCGCCGCCGGGTTCCCGG
>JBPEWX010000790.1:0-2978 GCA_052032235.1 Ilumatobacter sp.
CACCTTCGACGCCGATCGTCGGATCGGCGGAGATCTTGCGAACCAGCAGGTGCCCGTCGTCCGGGCGGCGCTCCGCCGACGCCGTCACCATCCGCGTCGTCGGGCTGGCGAGCCGTTGCACCGCCGCGCCGCCACTCCACTCTCGGTGCGGGCCGGGTGCGGCGATCGTGGCCTCGACGGTGTAGCCGTCGGACCCTCCCGTGACCGGCAACGTCGCCCGGCCGTCGGCATCGGTGGTGACCGTGGCGGTGCGCTCGGCTCCCTCACCGGACACCACACTGACGCGGACGCGTCGGGCGGCGGCCGGTGACCCACCGATCGTCAGTCGGATGGTCGCTGCATCCGCGCCGGCGGTGACGTCGAGGGCCCAGGTGCCGCTGAGTCCGCTGGCGATCCGGTGCAACTCGGCCACGCGTCGTTCGGCGGCGTCGAGGTGCGTCCCTGGCACGATGAGTCCGACCGGATGCGATACCGAGAACGGGCGGAGGGCGTCCCACGACTCGGGTGAGTCGGGTGTGATCGCAGCGAACCCGCGTGCCCCGTCGGACCACACGGGCGGCCCGATCGATCGTCGGGCTCCGGCGTAGTACCAGGCCAGCGCGGCTGCGGCGACCGCGGTGTCGTCGTCGATCGTCGGTTGTCGGTCGAGCCACCACAGCAGGGCGTCGAGCGGTGCCGACCGGACGGCCGGCGCCGCAGCGGCGTACGCGTCGGATTCCGTGCTGTGCGCGAGGTGGGCCTCGATGCACAAGGCGAGGTGCGTCTCCGAGCCGTCGACGAGTCGGAACGTGCCCATCGCAGGTGTTCCGTAGCCGTTGATGACGACGTCGGTGCGGCCCTGCTCGTACGAGGCGGTGATCGTCGCCGCCGCCGCCCGATCGGGTGCGGTGGCAGCGACGCTGCAGACGGCGACGAGCGCGATCGCTGCGGCATGAACGATCGATCGGTATCGGTGTTGGCTGCTCACACCCTCCGGAAGGTGACGGCAGGGGCGAAACGGAAAGCGAGGGGAGAGGTCCCCGCCGGGTCAGACGTCGATGCCGACCGGCAAGCGGTCGCGCTCCCAGTCGAGCAACGCCATCGCCTGTCGGCAGGCGAACCGGTCGGTCATCCCGCCCACGTAGGTGACGGCGGCACGGAACGCCTCGGACGAACCGGCGTCGAGGTCGGCGCCGTCGGGGAGCAGGAACGGCTTCGCTGCGTAGTGCTCGACGAGCGCCTGGAGCATCGCGATGACGGCCTCCGCCTGCGCGTTGCTCGCCGGTCGCAGGTAGACCTCTTCGTAGTTGAACCGTCGGAACTCGGCCAGTGCCTCCGCGTAGTACGTGGTCATCCCGATGCGGCCCGTGTCGGCGGTCGCCTGGATCATCGCCCGGACGAGCGTGCCGAGTTGTGTCGAGCGGTCGGAGCCGATGCGGTCCCGGACGATGGCCGGCAGCTGGTCGGGGCTGACGACGTTGGCGGCGACGGCGTCCTCGAAGTCGTGGCAGACGTAGGCGATCCGGTCGGCCCACGACACCACCTCGCCTTCGGGCGTCGCCGGAGCCGGACGGCTCCACGAGTGGTTCCGCACGCCGTCGAGCGTCTCCGCACACAGGTTCAAGGGCACCAAGGCGACGTCGGCGCCCCAGACGGCGTGATCGTACCCCTCTTCGACGTACGGCGTCAGCGCATCTTCGCTGGCATGGCCACCCGGCCCGTGACCACAGTCGTGACCGATGGCGATCGCCTCGGTGAGCGCGACGTTCAGGCCGATCGCCTGGGAAACCGAACGAGCGACCTGGGCGACTTCGAGCGCATGGGTGAGTCGGGTCCGTTGGTGATCGGCGGGGAACACGAAGACCTGGGTCTTGCCGGCCAGACGGCGGAAGGCGGTGTCGTGCAGGATGCGGTCGCGGTCTCGTTCGAAGCAGGTGCGGAACGGGTCGGGTTCTTCCTCGACGACGCGGTCGCCGGCACCGCTCGCGCGCGTGGCGAGCGGCGCGAGGTGGTCGTCTTCGAACGCCTCGCGATCGGGGCGTGGCGGCGTGGCGGTGTGGCCGGGGCCCGCCCAGGAGTCCTCGTGGGCGAGGGCGATGCCGTCGGCTCGGTGGCCGCGCATCGTGCCCGCCCATTTCTCGGCGCGCTCCTGCATCGCCTCGTCGCCGCGGAGCTGGTTCGATCTCGTCTCACTCACAGTCCGTCCAGTATGGCGGCCGTCGCGCCGACGCCGTCGCGGCGGGATCGATGGCGGGTCCTCGCACGGCACGTCGGTAGCATCGAGTCGGTGTCCCAGTTCGTCGACGAATGCCAGCTCAACGTCCGTGGCGGCGACGGCGGCGCCGGATGCGTCTCGTTCCGTCGTGAAGGTCCGGTGGTCCGCGGCGGCCCGAACGGCGGCGACGGTGGCAAGGGCGGCGACGTCTGGCTGATCGCCGACCACAACGTCGCGTCGCTGCTCGCATTCCGCGATCACCCGCACCGTCGTGCCGACGACGGTGTCCACGGCAAGGGCAAGGACCTGCACGGCAAGCGGGGGACGTCGCTCGAGATCAAGGTGCCCGAAGGCACGGTCGTCAAGGACATGTACACGGGCGAGGTCCTCGCCGAGCTGTATCGGCACGGCGATCGCTTCCTCGCTGCGCACGGCGGTCGCGGCGGCCGCGGGAACGCCAAGTTCCTGTCGAACTACCGCCGCGAGCCGACGTTCGCCGAACAGGGAGAGCACGGCGAGGAACGCTGGCTCAAACTCGAGATCCAGCTCATGGCCGATGTGGCGCTGGTCGGGTTCCCGAACGCCGGGAAGAGCACGCTGATCAGCGTGATCTCCGCCGCCAAGCCGAAGATCGCCAACTATCCGTTCACGACGCTCGAACCGAATCTCGGCGTCGTCAGCCTCGACGACGACACCAACTTCGTCGTCGCCGACATCCCCGGCCTGATCGAAGGGGCATCGGAGGGTCGTGGTCTGGGGTTCCAGTTCCTCCGCCACATCGAAC
>JBPEWX010000791.1:0-13180 GCA_052032235.1 Ilumatobacter sp.
GCGTGCGAACAACTCGTCGAGGTCGAACGGCTTGGTCACGTAGTCGTCGGCGCCGGCATCGTGCTCGACCACGCCACGATCTACGAACGGATCTGGCACTACGACTTCGGCCCGGACTCGAAGAACCTCGCCGTGTACATCGGCTACCTCCGCCGCAAGACCGAGATCGACGGTGCACCCCGGCTGATCCACACGGTCCGCGGCGTCGGCTACGTGGCTCGATCGGACGACGGATGAGTCTCCGGTGGAAGATCGCCCTCGCCATGGCCGCGATCGCGGTCGTGTCGACGATCGCGATCGGCACCGTCAGCTACCGGTCGACGCGCCAACAGCTGCTGAGCGAGGTGGACCGATCGCTCTTCGACGTCGAGACCGTCTTCCGGCAGGGCCAGTTCGGTCGCGACCCGCTGCCGGAGCGAGGACCCCTGTCGGGGCTCGACGCCCGGATCGTCGACGCGTCGGGTTCGGTGCTCGAGACGACGTTCCCGGTCGATTTCCCCGTCGACGAGGCGGCGGCGTCGACGCTCGGCCGCCGGGCGGCGACGACCATCGACACCGTCGACACCACCGACGGCGCCTATCGGGTGCGGACCGTGGGGTTCCCGCGCGGCGCGATCCAGTTCGGCAGATCACTCGCCGAGACGGAACGAGTCCTCGACGGACTTCGGGTCCGCATCGTCCTCTGGTCGCTCGTGGTCGGTGGGGTGGCCGCAGCGATCGGGTGGTGGATCTCGTCGGCGGCGACCGGCCCGCTGCGTCGGCTCACGTCGGCGGCGGAACAGGTCGAGGCGACCGGACGTCTCGACGTCGACGTCGGCACGGATGACGACCGTTCCGACGAGGCCGGGCGGCTCACCGCTGCCTTCAGGGGGATGCTCGCAGCGTTGGCACGCTCGAAAGACGAGCAACGCCGCCTCGTCCAAGACGCCGGCCACGAACTGCGCACGCCGCTGACGAGCCTGCGCACCAACCTCGACGTCCTGGAGCGGTATCCCGACCTGGGTGACGACGATCGCCACGAGATCGTGCGTGACCTCCGTGCCGAGGTGGACGAGCTGACCGATCTCGTCGACGAGATCGTCGCCGTGGCGAGCGGTGAGTCGTCGGACGAGCCGGCGGTCGAACTCCGACTCGACGACCTGGTCGCCGAGGTGGTCGAACGCCACGAACGGCGATCCGGTCGTTCGATCGAGATGCAGTGTGCGCCGACGACCGTGGTCGCGCAACGAGCCGCCGTGCAGCGTGCCGTGTCATGCCTGCTCGACAACGCCACCAAGTTCGATCCGTCCGACGAACCCATCGTCGTTCGCGTCGCCGACTCGACCGTGACGGTCGGCGACCGTGGCCCGGGGATCGCCGACGCCGACCGGGCGCGCGTCTTCGAGCGGTTCTATCGAGCGGACGTCGACCGGACCCGACCGGGTTCGGGCCTCGGGCTGTCGATCGTCGCCGCCGTCGCCCGCCGTCACGGAGGGAGCGCGTTCGCGTCACGGCGCGACGGTGGCGGCGCCGAGGTCGGCTTCCGGCTCGGGGCGTGGCCGCCACCCACCCACGAGGACTCTCACCCTCCTCTCACCTCCGTCTGATCGGGTTCACGTCGAACTCGTCGACAGTGGGAACCGTCCCACCGATGCACAGGAGATCGACATGACCGACCAACTGCCCTCGCCCCGACCCACGGAGCCGACGATCGAACCGGCCTCGCGTCCACCGAGCCGACGGCTGCTCGCCGCCGGGGTCGGTGCCGGGCTCCTCGCCGGCGGAGCGATCGGATTCGCCGCCGGGGTCCCGAACCTCACGAGTGCGGCGTCGCCGACCGTCGTCGACCAGTCCGTGGAACAAGCCGACGACACGAGCACCGACGACACGAGCACCGACGACACGCCACGTCGCGAAGCGACCGGCGAACGGCTCCGTGAACGGCTCCAACCCCTCGTCGACGACGGCACGATCGACGACGGTCAGGCCGACGCCGTCTCCGAGTACCTGGCCGACGAATGGAACGACCGCCCCGTCCGGCGCGGTGGCCCCGGTCATCGGGCCCGTCCCCTGATCGAGAGCGTCGACACCGCGGTCGAGATCCTCGGGATCGACGCCGAGACGCTGCGCGACGAACTGCGCTCGGGCAGTTCGCTGGCCGACATCGCGACCGCGAACGGCGTCGACCCGCAGACGCTCGTCGATGCGTTGGTCGCCGAGGCCGAAGCGATGCTCGACCAGGCCGTCGCCGACGGCCGGATCGACGCCGAACGCGCCGAGGAACGGGGTGCCGATCTCGCGGAGCGGATCACCGCCAGGGTGAACGGCGAGCGACCGGACCGCGCGGGAGGCGCTGACGACTGACGCCGAACGGCGAATCAGCCCAAAGTCCCTATGCGCCCGGCTCCGGCCGGGCGCATACTCGCGTCGAGACCGTCGAATTCCGACGAACGACACGAGGAGGTGCACGATGACCGAGATCCCAGTGATCGTGGTGGGTGTGGATTCGAGTGCCGAGTCCGACACCGCACTCGAGTGGGCCCGGTCGGTCGCTCCGCCCGACGCCCGGATCGTGCTCGTGCACGCATGGGAGCTCCCGATCGTGACCGGCTACGACGTCGTCATCCCACTCGACCCGGCGGAGATCGAGGCGTCGGCCGCTGCGGCGCTCGAAGCGGTCCTCGCCGACCTCGACGACGACCGGCTCGAGACCGAACTCGTCCAGGGCCACGCCGGCAAGGGCCTCATCGGCGTCGCCGACGAGCGTGGCGCCTCGATGATCGTCGTCGGCCACCGCGGCAAGGGGCGGATGTCGATGATGCTCGGCTCGACGGCCAACTACGTGCTCCATCACAGCGAACGGCCCGTCGTCGTCATCCGGGGTGATCATGTCGCTCCTCCCGCACGGGTCGTGGTCGGGGTCGACGATCACGACATCGACGACGAGCACGCCGAGAACGAGTCGGTCCGTGCCGTCCGCTGGGCGTACGACCTGCCCGGGGTTCGCCACGTCGAGGTGGTCCACGCCTGGTTCCTGCCGGCGCTGGCCGTCGGCATGTTCACGCCGGCGGTCGCCGAACTCGATCAGATGGACGCGGCGGCGAACGCCGTCGTCGAACGCATCGTCGAAGCGGTCGGTCCACCGCCCGACGGTGTCACGGCGACCGGTGCGGCGGTTCGTGGGACACCGGGCTTCGCGCTCATCGAAGCCTCCCGCGACGCCGACCTGGTGGTCGTCGGTTCCCGGGGCCGCGGTGGGTTCGCCGAGTTGCTCCTCGGCTCGACCTCGGCCGAGGTCGCCGCTCACAGCCACGCCCCGGTGGCCGTCATCAGATAGGGGTGGGACCCCGACGGTTCGCGTGCCGTTGCCCGTGGGTGGCGGGCGACGGCACGCACCGTTCCGATCCGACACACGGTTCCGTCCGTAGGGTGTGCGGGTGATCTGTGTCGACCTCGCCGGCGTCGGTGTCGCCCAACCCGACAAGCAGTTGTTCGCCGACCTCTCCCTGACGGTCTCCTCCGGTGACCGGATCGCGATCGTCGGGATCAACGGTTCGGGCAAGTCGACCTTGTTGCGCCTGCTGGCGGGCACCCAGCAGCCCGACGAGGGCGCGGTGCGGTTCGGTCGCGGCGTCCGCATCGCCGTGCTCGACCAGGATCCCCGGCTTCCTGCCGGCACCGTCGCGGAGTACCTCGGCGACTCGTGGGAGGTCGCCGCCGTGGCGACGTCGCTCGGGGTGCAACCGCTCCTCGACCGCCCGACCGACCAGCTCTCGGGTGGCCAGGCGAAGCGGGTGGCCTTGGCTCGTGCACTGGTCGGCGAGTTCGACCTGGTCCTGCTCGACGAGCCGACCAACCACCTCGACCTCGAGGCGATCGAATGGTTGGAGCAACGGCTCGCCGTCGCACCCGCCGCGCTGGTCACGATCACCCACGACCGTCACCTGATGGACCGGCTGACCACGGCGAAGGGCGACGGTCGCGTGGTCGAGGTCGAGCGTGGGACGGCGTACGTCCACCGTGCCGCCGCCGGTGCTTCCGCGTACGCGACGTACCTCGACGGTCGCGCCGATCGTGCGGCGCGATCCGAGAGCGAGGAGGCGACGCGCCGGATCCTCGCCCGTCGGGAACTCGAATGGCTCCGTCGAGGAGCGCCCGCTCGCTCCTCGAAGCCGAAGGCACGCCTGCGGACGGCGAACGAGATCGTCTCGGGTGGGCCGGAGGCGGCCGGCGTGCGCGGCGGCGACCTGCTGCTCGACGTCGGCACGACACGGCTCGGCAACCAGGTCGTCGAACTGGTCGGCGTCGGACAGCGATACGGTGACCATCAGGTGTTCCGCGATGTCGACCTGCTCGTCGAACCCGGTGCCCGGCTCGGCGTCGTCGGGCCGAACGGTGCCGGCAAGTCGACCCTGCTCGACATCGTCGCCGGGCGGACCGAGCCCGACTCCGGATCGGTCCGACGCGGCTCGACGGTCGTCACCGGCTACGCCGACCAGCAGACGACGCTGCTCGACCCCGACGCGATCGTGCGAGAGATCGTCGCCGGGCCGACGCGGCAGCCCGATTGGGAGGACCGCGTCCTGCTCGAACGGTTCTGGTTCGACTCGACCGCGCAGTACGCCCCGGTGCGCATGCTGTCCGGTGGCGAACGTCGGCGCCTCCAACTGGTCATGGTGTTGGCCACCAAGCCCAACCTGCTCGTGCTCGACGAACCCACCAACGACCTCGACCTCGACACGCTGCGAGCGCTCGAGAGCTTCCTCGACGAATGGCCGGGTGCGCTCGTCGTCGCCAGCCACGACCGGACCTTCCTCGACCGCACCGTCGACCACGTCCTCGCGATGGAGCCGGGCGGCTCGGTCGCCCGCGTCCCCGGCGGGGTGCAGGGCTGGCTCGCGTCCCGCTCGGCCACGCCCACCGCTCCGACCCGGAAGCCGGTCGGCGACACCCGTCCACCCCGGGTGACGACCGGACGCGAGATCCGCCGCACCGAGCAGGCGATGGAGAAGCTGCAGCGGCGAGCCGAGCGGTTGCACGCCGATCTGGAGGCGACGACCGATCGCGACGAGATCGCTCGGATCGGCGGTGACCTGGCCTCGGTGCAGCGCGAGATCAGCGAGCTGGAGGATCGGTGGCTCGAGCTCTCCGTCGATCCCGACTCGTGAGCACGATCGAACCGATCAGGACGAGCAGCGGCAGCAGTCGCCACGGCCAGTCCCCGGTCGAGGAGTACCAGGTGACGCCGGAGCGGAGCGGGACGTCACGGGTGATCACGGCTTGCTCGCTCACGTCGGTGCGGTCGAACACCCCACCGTCGGGCGACACGAACGCCGAGAAGCCGGTCGGCGAGGCCTGCACGACCCAGCGTCCGGTCTCGGCGGCTCGCAGCCGGCTGGATGCCACCTGCTGGGTCTGCAGGATCGTCCACGTGTAGCTGGCACCGTTCGTCGGGTTGATCAGGACGTCGCCGTCGTCGGCTGCGCGGCCACGGTCACCGAAGAAGACCTCCCACGAGATCATCACGCCGATGTCGATCTCGGTGCCGTCGTACGGCATCGGCAACAACGCCGGGTCCTGCCCCTCGGTCGCATCCGAGGCGACGTTCTCGAGCGGCGCACCGAGCGCTTCGAGCAGACCCCGCAGCGGCACGTACTCGCCGAAGGGCACGATGTGGACCTTCTCGTACCAACCGGCGACCTCGCCGTCGGGCAGGACGAGGACCTGGGCGTTCACGAAGCTGTCGTCGACGGGGTGCGCCGAGAACTCCGAGTCGATCGTGACCCCGACCGACAGCGGGACACCGAGTCGTGCGGCCTCGGCGGCGACGAGCGCGTACTGATCACTGTCGAGGAACGCTTCGTCGTCGACGTCGATGCCGTTCTCCGGCCAGACGACCAGGTCGAGGTCGTCGGAGGGCTCGATCGTGCGCGTCGCCTCCACGAGCCGCTCGGTGACGACCCGACTCGGCACGTCGAGCGCCGTCGTGCCCTGTTCCCCGCCGCCCTGCACGGCGGCCACGGTGATCGGTTCGACGTCGTCGCGGTCGCGACCGGCCGGCGCGACGACCGCGACCAGCGCCACGAGGGCGGCCACGATCCCGGCGACGACGCCGATCGGATCGACGTACTCGTCGCGACGCTCGACGGCGTTGCGGGCGATGCGAACCAACGACGGGAGGGCGAACCCGACCTGGAAGACGAACCAGGTGAGCAGCAGCGTCCCGCCCACACGGGCGAGGCCGAGCAAGGGACCTCCGGCCTGGGAGATGGCGAGCGAAGCCAGCGGCACACCGCCGAACGGGACGACGAACCGGACCGCCTCGGCGACGGTGTGGGCAGCGGCACGCCCGACGGGCGACCAGCGACCGTCCGGCGCGAGCGCAGCGGCAGCGGCGTGGAGCGCCGAGAACCAGAGGCAGGCGACGAGGTAGCCGGGCACGGTCAGGAACCACATCCAGGCCGTCGAGAGGTACATCCAGCCGACACCGAACGCGAACCCGGCGATCGCCCGCCGCCGACGTGACGGCTCGTCGGCGATCGACCAGCCGAACACGGCGATCCCGACGAACGCGAGCGGCCAGAAGCCCCACGGCGGCATCGACAGGGCCACGAGCAGCCCACCCGCAGCCGCAGCCGCGGGTTGCCGCCACACCGGCGGCCCCGGAGCGGGGTCGGGCATCAGCTGATCAGGTCGGCGAACACCACGATGCGCTGCGCGGTCGACCCGGGCGGGTGGCACGCGAACAAGGTGGCGGTGGGCGTCGGCGTCGGGTTGATGATCCAGACGTCGGTCGGCTCGACGACCTGCACCTTGCTGACCGCGTAGACGTGGGTGCCGTTGTCGTCGGTGAAGATGATCTGGTCGCCGGCCACGAGCTGGTCGACGTCGCGGAACACCCGATGCTTGCTGGTCCGGTGTCCACCGACCACGATGTTGCCGGCCTGGCCGGGCATCGCGCTGCCGGGCCAGTGGCCGGGCCCGTAGTCGAGGGTCGTCATGCGGATCCCCTCGAACATCTCGTCGTCGACGCCGATCTTGGGGATCTGGATCCGGCCGAGCGAGATGACCGGCTCGGCGGCGTAGCTGTCGGACGGCGGGGCGATCGGGTCGGTCGCCTGCTCCTCGTAGAACGTCGCTTCCTCGACCAGCGTGGTGGTCGTCGAGCGGGGGACCAACGGGGTCACCGTCGCCGTCGGCAGGGTGGTCGTGGTCGTCGTCTTCTTCGGGGCCCGGGTCGTGGTCGACTTCGGCACGGTCGTCGTGGTGGCCGGAGCCTCCGTCGTGGTGGTCGTGGCCTCCGTCGTCGAGGTCGTTTCGGCCGCCTCGGCGGTCGGCTCGGCACCGCCACTGCATGCGCTCAACGACAGCATGCCGACCACGCCGAGCGCGAGCAGCGAACGCGGAGAAATCGTTCGGGGGCGCATCACAACCATCATGTCAGACTTCCATCGGCCGATGCAGTCGATTGCTTGACCGATTCGGCGGCCGCTCGACCCGACGCGATGCATGCCGGGAC
Source organism: Ilumatobacter sp. (assembly GCA_052032235.1). Classification (GTDB taxonomy): domain Bacteria; phylum Actinomycetota; class Acidimicrobiia; order Acidimicrobiales; family Ilumatobacteraceae; genus Ilumatobacter. The sequence continues at coordinate 7,499 of JBPEWX010000791.1, forward strand.
CCCGATGCCGTCGAAGCTCGCGCCGGCGACGGCGAGGCCGGGCGGCAGCGCCGAACGGACGTCGGCGACGAGGTCGTGGTGATACGGGCGGTACTGCGGGAACGCCCCGGTCCACCGGGTGATCGACAGCGCCGACGGCTGGACGTCGATCGACAGATGCCGGCCGACCTCGTCGGTCACCGCAGCGATCACGTCGTCGTCGGAGAGATGCATGACGGGCAGTCCGTCGCGTCCGAGCGACACCCGCAAGAGCTGACCGGCAGCGGGACGCCAGTGCGACCACTTCTGCGACGCGAACGACACGGCGGTGACGAGACGCTGATCGGGCTTCGGCACGAGGTAGCCACTCCGACCGGCCAGGCGGTCGGGCCAGTCCGGCTGCACCAGCCGGACCATGATCACGTCCGACGTCTCGATCGTCCCGATCGCCGACGCGGCGTCGGGCGCCGCGGTACCGAGCAGGCGGGCGGACGCCGCTGCGGGCGTCGCCAGCACCACGGCGTCGAACCGGTCGCCGTCGACTCGCCAGGCGCCATCGGCCGAGACGACGTCGGACACGGCGGCGCCGGTGCGGACGACGACCCCGCGTCGCTCGGCGTCGGCTGCGGCCGCCGATGCGAGGCTCGCCATCGACGTCGCCGGCGCGCCGAAGATCGGCCCGGCGGCCGCCGGTGGTGTCGGGCGTCGCCGACCGGCCAGCAGCAGGCTCCGGTTCCCCCGGGCGAGCGCCGCGAGCTGGGGAACCGCCTGCAGGCTCCATCGGTCGGTGTCGGCGGCGTAGATGCTGCCCACGAGCGCATCGACGAGGCGTTCCTGCACCTCGTCGCCGAACCGCGCTCGGACGAGCGCCCCGAGGCAGTCGTCGGGGTCGGTGGCGGGCAGGAACGGTTCGAGCGCTGCCCGCGCCTTGCCGCGCCAGGAGAGCAACGACGACGTCGCGAACGGCCGCACCTTCGACGGCATGCCGAGGACGAGGCCACCGGGGATGTCGTGGAGACCGTCGTGCCACACCGAGGCCGACGCCGACGTCGGTGAGACGATGTCGGTCAGGCCGACCTCGTCGGCGAGCCGGCTGGCGTCGGGCGCGCGGAGGAGGTACGCGTCGGCGCCCTCGTCGACCCGGTCGAGACCGGCGAACGGCGACGATCGGAGCTTGCCGCCCACCCGGTCGTCGGCGTCGCGGAGCTCGACGTGGTCGAACCCGTCGACCAGATCACGAGCGGCCGCCAGCCCGGCGATGCCGGCGCCGACGACGAGGGCCCGCCGCTCAGCCATCGAGCCGGAGCGCCTCGTCGTGCACCCGGCGTGCGAGCGCAGCGAGCACCGTCGGATCGTCGTTGACACACGCCGTGCGGTCGAAGGCGAGGCCGAGTTCGTCGGCCCGTTGCGCCGCCTCGATGTCGAGGTCGTACAGCACCTCCAGATGATCGGCCACGAACCCGACCGCCGACACGATCACCCCGTCGACCGCCTCGTCCGCGCCGAGGACGTCGAGCACCTCGAGCACATCGGGTCCGAGCCACGGTTCGGGCGTCCGCCCGGCGCTCTGCCACGCGATCTGCCAGTCGCTGCCCTCGACCAGCCCGAGTCGGCCGGCGACGGCCTCCGCAGTGGACCGGAGCTCGTCGGGGTAGATGTCGCCGGCGGCGATGATCCGCTCGGGGAGCGAATGGGCGGTGAACAGCACCCGGGTCGCATCCGGTGCAGCGGCGAGCCGTGACGCCAGATCGTCGGCGAGGAACTCGACGAAGGCCGGCTCGGTCGCCCAGGAACGCACGCCGCCGACCACCATGCCGTGGGGTTCGGCTGCCGCCCCGAGGCGGTCGAGATACTGGCCGATCGAGTACGTCGAGTCGTGCGGGGCGAGGACGATGCCCACCACCCGCTCGACACCCTTCGCCGCCAGGTCGTCGACCGTCGCCTCGATCTTCGGGTCGGCGTGCTTCAGACCGATCGCCACGTCGTACTCGCCCGGGGCGATCGTCTCGAGTGCGGCGGCGAGGCCGGCTCGTTGCGCCTCGGTGCGTTCGGCGAGCGGGCTCAACCCGCCGATCGCGTCGTAGCGGCCGATCAGCTCGGCCAACAGCTCCGGCGTGGGCGGGCGGCCGCGACGGATGTCGGTGTAGTACGGCTCGATCTGGTCGGTCGAGGTCGGGGTGCCGTAGGCCATCAGGACGACGGCGGTGCGAGCGGTCATCGGCGGGTCTCCTCCTGGACGAACTGGGTGACGGCCTCGAGCACGCCGGGGTCGGTGTCGGGTTGGACACCGTGGCCGAGGTTGAAGATGTGGGCCGGGTGACCCGCGTTGTCGGCGAGCACGGCGGCGGCGCCGGTGACCGCGGGTTCGGTGCCCGCCAGCACGAGCGCCGGGTCGAGGTTGCCCTGGACCGGGGTGTCGGCGCCGAGCCGGCGGCGGGCGTCGGCGATGCGCGTGCGCCAGTCGAGCCCGATCACGCTCACGCCGCAGGCGTACATCGACTCGAGCAGGTGGTCGCAGCCGATGCCGAAGTGGATCGAGGGCACGCCCGGGTGACGTTCGGCCAGCTCGGCGACGACGCGGCGGGAATGCGGCTGCACGAATCGCTCGTAGTCGGCGCGCGACAACGCACCCGCCCACGAGTCGAACAGCTGGAAGGCGCCGGCGCCGTGGGAGAGTTGGGCGCTGATGAACTCGACGGCGCTCGACGCCAGACGCTCCATCACGTCGTGCCACAGCACCTCGTCGGTCGCCATCAGCGCCTTGGTGTGCTGATACGTGCGACTGGGCGCACCTTCGATGAGGTAACTCGCCACCGTGAACGGCGCCCCGGCGAACGCGAGCAACGGCACCGTGTCCGGGAGCTCGTCGACGAGCAGGTCGACGGTGTCGGTCACGTAGGAGACGTCACCGGGGTCGAGGGGGCGCAGCCGATCGAGGTCGGAGCGTGACCGGAGCGGCCGGTCGGCCACCGGACCGCGCCCGGGTTCGACGTCGATCCCGAACCCGACGGCGTGCGCCGGGACGACGATGTCGCTGTAGAGCACGGCGGCGTCGACGCCGTACCGACGGACCGGCTGGAGCGTGATCTCGGCCGACAGGTCGGGCTGCTTGATCGCGTCGAGGATCGAGCCGTCGCCGCGGACCGCGCGGTACTCGGGCAGGCTGCGTCCGGCTTGCCGCATGAACCAGACCGGTGTGTGCGTGGTCGGTTCACCACGGGCGGCGGCGAGGAACGGGGCGACGTCGGCCTCGTCGGATCGGGGGCGGTCGGTGTGGTCGCTGCGCTGCTCCATCCCTGGTCGACGCTATCGGCGAGGAACTCGCGAAGTGTCCCGGGCGATCGCCCGATAGAGTATCTCGACCCCCAATTACGGCGGTTGCGGCCGCCGCACGGTCTCCACCGAACGAATGACGCAACACCATCCCGATCTTCCCGACGAGCAGGCGTACGTCGACCACGCGTACGACTGTCTCGAGCAGAGCAAGCAGGCTGCTTGGCAGCTCCGGGACCTGAACGAGGCCGACCTCGGTGGCACGTTCCAGGCCCGTTTCGAGCGCAACGCCTTCGACGAAGCCCTGCTCAAGCGGCTGACCGACCTCGACCTCGGCAACGCCGCACTGGTCTTCGGCCGGATCGACCGCCACGCCACCGACGACGCCGGGGAACCGACGGGTGAACTCGAGTCGTTCCACATCGGACGACTCGCCGTCGCCGACCCGAACGCCGAGCCGGTCGTGATCGACTGGCGGGCGCCGGTCGCCGAGCCGTTCTACCGGGCGACGGGACGCGAACCGATGGGTCTCGCACGCCGCCGCCACTTCGCCGTCGAGGGCCGCAAGCTGCTCGGCATCGAGGACGAGCTGTTCGGGGAAGGCCACCTCGGGCTGGGCCACGACGAGGGTCTCGCCGAGTCGTCCGGCGCCGCCGCGAACCTGCGTGGCTACAGCACGCTGATCGCGTCGCTCGAACGGGGCCGCACCGGCACCCTCGGCGACATCGTCGCGACGATCCAGGGCGAGCAGGACGAGATCATCCGGTCGCCGCAGGCCGGCGTGCTCGTCGTCCAGGGCGGCCCCGGTACCGGCAAGACGGTCGTCGCGCTCCACCGTGCGGCCTACCTGCTGTACACCCACCGCTTCCCGCTCGAGGACCAAGGGGTCCTGGTCATCGGGCCCAACCGGGTGTTCCTCAAGTACATCGAACAGGTGCTGCCGAGTCTCGGCGAGGCCGGGATCGACCAGGTCACCCTCGCCGATCTCGTGCCGGGCGTGCGGTTCGCGACGCGCGACGAGGCGACCGACTCGCCGCTCGCCCAGAAGATCAAGGGCGACGCACGGATGAGCGACGTCATCGACCACGCGGTCAACGACCGCGAACGGCCGCTGCGCGACGACCTCGTCGTCCCGTTCGGCGCCGGCTACGTGCGGCTCCGTGCCGACGAGTCGGCTCGGATCGTCAAGCAGGCCCGTCGGCGCTTCCGTCGCCACAACGCGGCACGCCGCTGGGTCGAAGGCGAGTTCTACAACGCGCTCGCCGATTCGGCCCGCGCCGAGGTGTCGCCGCGCCAGGTCCGAAGCGAACTGCGGACGTTGCCGGAGGTCCGAGAGGCACTCGACCGGATGTGGCCGGTGCTGACCCCGGCACAGTTGCTGCACGACCTGTTCGGGTCGATGGCGCTGCTGCGGCTGGCCGCCGGTGACGTGTTCGACGAACACGAGTACAAGGCGCTGCACCGCCCGCGCAGCGAGCACGTCGACGACGTCCGGTGGACGCCCGCCGACGTCGCCCTGCTCGACGATGCCCGTGAGGTGCTGGGCCCGAAACCCGGCAAGGGCGGCAAGATCGACGAAGCCGACGAGATCCGGACGTTCGGTCACATCGTGATCGACGAGGTCCAGGATCTCACGCCGATGCAGCTGAAGATGGCGACCCGTCGGTCGCTCAACGGCTCGATGACCGTGGTCGGCGACATCGCCCAGGCGACCGGAGCCCTGGCCCCGAACGACTGGGAGGACGTGCTCGCCCACCTTCCCGATCGCAAGCCGCCACGCGTGATCGGCTTGTCGGTCGGTTACCGCATCCCGTCGCAGATCATGGCGCTCGCGAACCGGGTGATGCGGGCCGCGACGCCCGGCCTGCGTGCACCGGATTCGGTGCGGGTGGGCGATGCCGAACCACGCATCGAACGGGTCGAGTCACGCAACGCGGGCGTGATCGCCGAGGTCGAGCGGCTCCGTGGCGACCTGCCGTCGGCGTCGATCGCGATCGTCGCTCCCGACGACCTGTGCGACGACCTGTCGGAGGCGCTGGTCGCCGCCGGCCATCCGCACGGTCGGGCGGCCACGGCGGGGCTCGATCAGCTCCTCACCGTGGTGCCGGTCAGCGTGGTGAAGGGCCTGGAGCTCGACGCCGTCATCGTGGTCGAGCCGGCGCGGATCGTCAGCGACCAGGAGCACGGTCTCCGCGCCCTCTACGTCGCCCTGACCCGCCCGACCCAGCGCCTCTCCATCGTCCACACCGACGATCTCCCCGCCTCCCTCGCCTGACGACGAACGGGGTCGGATACGTTTCGTCGAACGACGATCTGGCGCGCTCCGGGCCCGCGACGAAACGTATCCGACCCCATTCGTCGGTCGAACGACGATCTGGCGCGCTCCGGGCCCGCGACGAAACGTATCCGACCCCATTCGTCGGTCGAACG
>JBPEWX010000792.1:0-6982 GCA_052032235.1 Ilumatobacter sp.
CCGCGGCGTGCGGATCGCGCTCGAGCACACGTGGCTGGCCGCCCGCACCCGTGGCGCCGACCTGGTCCATCACGGCGGTGGCACCACACCGATGGTCGGTCGACGGCCGATCGTGCTGACGATCCACGATCTCCAGTACCGGCGGTTCCCCGAGTACTTCAGCGACGCCCGGCGGCGCTATCTCGACGCGATGATGCCGCGGTCGGTCGATCGGGCGTCGGTCGTCACGACACCGACCGAGTACGTCCGTCGGCGTGTGGTCGAGGTGTTCGGCGCCGATCCCGAGCGCGTCGTCGTCGTGCCGCACGGCGTCCCGCCCGTACCGCCGCAGGACGCCGACGACGTCGCCCGGGTGCGGGATCGGTTCGGCCTCGGCGATCGTCCGATCGTGGTGTATCCGGCGATCACACACCCACACAAACGCCACGACGTCCTCGTCCGGATGCTCGACCACCTCGACGACGGCACGACGGTCGTCCTCACCGGTGGGGCGGGTCCGGCCGAGGAATCGCTGCAGGCGTTGATCGTCGCGTCGGGCCACGCCGAGCGGGTGGTCCGACCGGGCCGGGTGAGCGCCGACGACCTCGATGCGTTGATCGCCGGGGCCGACGCGCTCGCCTTTCCGAGCGAGTACGAGGGGTTCGGCGCACCGCTGGTCGAGGCGATGGCGCTCGGGACACCCGTGGTCGCGTCCGACGCCGACGCCGTCCGTGAAGTCGTCGGCGACGCAGGCGTCATCGTCGACGGCGGCGCCGACGACCCCGAGGCGTGGGCGGCTGCGGTCGGCGAGGCCCGGCGGCGCCGCTCCGAACTCGCTCACCTCGGTCGCCTCCGCCGCGAAGCGTTCACGCTCGACACGTCGGGAACAGCACTGGACTCGGCGTACCGGCTCGCCGTCGAGGTCGGCTCGTGACAGGCTCCCCGTCGTGAAGATCGTCGTCCTCGGTCCGCACTTCGCCCCCGACACCGCTCCGACCGGCACGGTGCTGACGCGCATCGTCGAGGAGCTGGCCGCCCACGGCCACGAGCTCCACGTCGTGACGTCACTGCCGTGGTACCGGGCCCACCGGATCGAACCCGGGTGGACGGGTCGTCTCGTGCGGACCGAGCAGGTCGAATGGGGCACCATCACCCGGATCCATCCCTTTCCCGGCGACGACAAGTCGAATCTGGTCCGCCGGGCGCTCGGGTTCCTGGCCTTCTCGGTCCTGGCAGGCGTGGCGGCGCTGCGTGCCGGCGGTTGGTTCCGTCGTGCCGACGCCGTGTTCGCCATGTCGCCCCCACTCACCCTCGGGTTGACCGGCTGGATCGTCTCGCGTCTGCGCCGCGGTCGGCTGTTGTTCAACATCCAGGACGTGTTCCCCGACGCCGCCGTCCGAACCGGGGCGATCACGAACCGGCGCGTCATCGCGGTCGCGTCGTGGCTCGAGCGCGTGAGCTACCGCCGAGCCGACGCCGTGACCGTGCTCAGCGACGACCTTCGCGACAACGTCGCCGGCAAGGTCGACGAGGACACGGCCCGGCGGGTGCACGTGATCCCGAACTTCGTCGACACCGACCTGATCGCACCGGCCGACCGGATGACCGACTACCGGGCCGAGCTCGGCTTCGACGCTCGCCCGATCGTCCTGTATGCCGGCAACGTCGGGTTCTCGCAGTCACTCGACCTGGTCGTCGCGGCCGCTCGCGCCTGTCCCGATCTGGGCTTCGTCATCAACGGTGACGGCGCGGCTCGTGCCGAACTCGAACGGGGCGCGGCGGACGTCGCCAACCTGCGCTTCGTCGGGTATCAGCCGATCGAGCGTCTGCCCGAGGTGCTCGCGACGGGTGACATCCACGTCGTGCCGCTGCGGGCCGGGCTCGGCGACGTCAGCGTGCCGTCGAAGACGTACTCGAGTCTCGCGGCCGGTCGACCGGTCGTCGCATCGATCGACCCCGGCACCGAGATCCCACGACTGCTCGACGAAGCGGGGGCGGGTGTCAGCGTGCCACCCGACGATCCGGACGCCTTCGTCGCCGCGCTGCGCCGACTCGCCGACGACGCGTCGGCCCGTACCGCCCTGGGGGAGTCGGGTCGACGATGGGTCGTCGAACATGCGTCGCCGGCGGCCATCGGGGACGCGTACGACGAACTCCTCACCCTGATCATCACCTGAGAGGCCCTCCGGCGGTTCCGGAGCGGGCTCCGATAGCCTTGCGACCCGTGGCAAGCAGTTCGTCGACCAAGAAGGCCGCCAAGCTGGCGCAGAAGGGCAAGGGACAGAAGGTCCGTTTCCAGGGTGGGACCATCTTCCCGCTCGCGGTTGCGATCACGCTGATCGTCGGGCTCGGATTGATCGTGTACGCCCGGCAGACCGTGCCGGCCGCCGATCAGTCGCCTCCCACCATCAACGACCACTGGCACGCCGCCTACGGCTTCTACCTGTGCGACGGCTGGGTCATGCTGAACGGCAACCTGGAAGAGCGCAACTCGCAGGGCCAGTTCACCAACACCGACTTCATCCGTTCGGGTATCCACAGCCACGACGACGGCGTCATCCACTGGCACCCGTACACGTCGCGTGCGACCGGTCGCAATGCCACGCTCGGCGTGTTCCTCGAGAGCTACCAGGTCGAACTCGACGACGAGTCGATCACGTTCCCGTCGGCCGGCTCCGTCGGCCCGAATGCCGATTTCATCGCCGAGGCGCCGTCGGAGATCCTCACCGAGTACATCGAAGGCGAGACGCAGTGCGGCGGTGAGGACGCCGAAGTCACGGTCGTCGCGTGGGGGTCGTTCACCGACACGGACGGCGGCAACCGCTACATCGCCAACATGAACAACATCCACGTCGACAACGACGGCATGGTGTTCGGCATCTACTTCACTCCCGACGGCACCGATCAGGTCATGCCGCCGTGGGCACCCGACCTGCCCGAGCTCGGCGCCATCGACAGCGGCCAGCTCCGTCCGGAAGATCTGGAGTCGTTGCTCGAGACCGAGACGCAGACCTCGATCGACGGGGGCACCGTGCCGCCGAGCGACACCCTCGTCGACGACGAGTCCGGCGACGACACCGACACCGATTCCGGCGACGGCGCCGACGAGACGGAAGACGACGGCTGATGCTCGCCGTCGTACTGGTCGGCGGGTTCGGAACCCGACTCCGACCGCTGACGTACGACGTGCCCAAGCCGATGCTGCCGGTCGGCCATCGGCCGATGATCGTGCAGCTCGTCGAGCGTTTGGCGCCCTGTGGCGTCACCGACGTGGTCCTGGCGCTCGGCTTCCGGCCGGAGCCGTTCGCTGCGGCCTTCACCGACGACCGCTGCGGTGACGTGAACATCCACTATGCCGTCGAGCCGGAGCCGCTCGACACGGGTGGCGCGATCGCGTTCGCCGCCCGTCACGTCGGCGTCGACGACACGTTCATCGTGGCGAACGGCGACATCATCACCGACCTCGACGTCTCCGAACTGCTCGCCGCGCACCGATCGATCGGCACCGATGCGACGATCCACCTGACCCCGGTCGACGACCCGTCGGCGTTCGGCGTCGTCGAGACCGAGTCCGACGGTCACGTCCGCCGGTTCGTCGAGAAGCCGGCACCCGGCGAGACCGACTCGAACCTGATCAACGCCGGCACCTACGTGTTCGAGCCGTCGGTCCTCGACCTGGTCCCCGAGGGGGAACGGGTCTCGGTCGAACGGGTCGTGTTCCCGGCCCTGGTCGCCGACCGTCGCCTCGCGGCCATGTCGACCGACGACTACTGGATCGACGCCGGCCGCCCCGAGCTGTACCTGCAGGCCAACCTCGACATCGTGAGTGGCCGACGCGCCGTCCGCGTCGACGCCGTCGAGTCGGGCGCCGACGTCGACCGCTCCGCGGTCGTCGAGGACTCGGTCGTCTCGGCGGGCGCCACGGTGGGCACCGACGCGCACGTGAGCGGCTCGCTCCTGCTGCCCGGAGCGACGGTTGCCGCAGGAGCACGGATCGTCGACTCGATCGTCGCAGGCACCGTCTCGGCGTCGGCGACGGTGACCGACTCGGTCATCGGCCCGACCTACTCGGTGCCCGACGGTGCCGAGGTCGTCGACGAGCGGTTGCCCGCAGACGCCCCCTGACCGGCCAGAATGGCGCCGTGACGAGCGGTTCGACGGTGACGAGTGCTTTGGTGATCGGCGGTGCCGGCTTCATCGGTTCGCACCTGGTCGAGCGACTGCTCGCCGACGAGGTCGCCGTCGACGTGGTCGACGACCTCTCACACGGCAGCCTCGGCAACCTCGCCGACGCCCGCAACGCCGCCGGAACCCTGAAGATCCACCACCTCGACGCCGGCAGCACCGAGTGCGCGGCCTTGATCGGCATGCGGCGCCCCGACGTGATCTACCACTTGGCCGCCGTGCCCCGCCGCCGTTCCACGGACGAGCTCTCCCGTGCGTTCGCCACCACGATGACCGTCGTCGAGGCAGCCCGCCACCACGGTGTCCCGAAGATCGTCACCGCGATCCCTGCCAGCGCCATCTACGGCCGACCGGCGAGCAAGGAGGTCCCGGTCAAGGAACGTCCGCTCGAACCACGCGGGGTCCGAGGCGTCGTCGCCCGAGCGACGGTCGATCTGCTCGAGGCGGCGCGCGACCTCGACGCGGTCGAGTTCACCGCACTGGCGTTGGGGACCGTCTACGGACCCCGTCAGCGCTCCGACGGCGGCGTCGTCGCCGCGTTCGTCGACGCGGCACGCACCGGCGGCGCCGCGACGATCCGGGGTGATGGCCGACAGACCCGCGACTTCGTGTTCGTCGACGACGTCGTCGACGCGCTGGGCCGAGCCGGCGTCAAGGGCAGTGGCCTCGTCATCAACATCGGGACCGGCGTCGCGACACCGGTCCGCGAGGTCTGGCAGCGGGTCGCCGGCGCCGCTGCTCCCGAACCGCTCGCCGAGCCCGCCCCGATCGACGAACTGATCCGGTTCGCCGTGTCGCCGGTCCGGGCGCGCATCCACCTCGGTTGGGCGCCGTGGACCGACCTGTCGGACGGCCTCGCCCAACTCTGAGGGGTCAGCGCGCGAACTGCAGACAGGTGCGGGCCAGTTCGGCCCCGACACCGGGCGCCGACATGATCGTCGGGGTCACCACGCAGCGCATCCCGGCGGCCTCGACGGCGTGACCGTGCTCGTGGTCGACGGTGTCGACGACGAGCGTCGCCGCCACCGGGGCGTAGAGCCCGGCGACGCCGGTCACCGAGGGCTCGACCCCGAGTTCGGTGAGCATCCGGTCGGCGGGGCCCTTGAGCGCAGCGCCACCCACGATCGGCGAGATCGCCACCACCGACTCGCGTCGGGCGACGAGTGCTTCGTCGATGCCCGGGAGCGCGCGCAGTGGCCCGATCGACACGATCGGGTTCGACGGGGCGATGACGACCACGTCGGCGTCGTCGAGGGCAGCGAGCGCGGCGGCGGTCGGTCGGGCGTCGTGATGCTCGAAGCGGACGTCGGTCACCGGCACGCCGTGCCGGAGTCGGACGAAGTAGTCCTGGAACGTGACCTCGGTGCCGGCCTCGTCGCCGTCACCGCCGAGGGTCACGAGGGTGCGGAAGCGGTCGTCGGTGACCGGCAGCATGCGCAGCCCGAGATCCCACGCGACGGCGATCTCCGCGGTGACCTCGGTCAACGATGCGCCCTCGGCGAGGCGCGCCGTCCGGTAGAAGTGCGTGGCCAGGTCGGTGTCGCCGAGGTTGAACCAGGTCGGCGCCGCATCCGATCCGTCCGGCCGCACCTCGGCGTACCGGCCGAGCGCCGCCATGGCGTTCCACGTCTCGCCGGCCAGCCCCCATCCACGTTCGTCGTCGGTCGCACCGGCCAGCGTGTAGGTGATCGTGTCGAGGTCGGGCGAGATCGACAGTCCGTGCAGCACGGTGTCGTCGGCGGTGTTGACCACCGCGGTGACGGTCGAGGCGTCGACGACCTCGAGCAGGCCGCGAAGGAACCGTGCGGCTCCGACGCCGCCGCAGAGGACGGTCACCTTCACGACACCGCTCCCGCTGCCGTCTCGTACAGGTCGACGAGTGCGGTGGCAGTCGTGTCCCAGTCGAACCGGCGGACGTTGCGATAGCCGGCCTCGAGGAGCGCGAGCCGCCCGTGGCCGTCGATCGCCTCGGCGATGGCGTCGGCGAACACCGACGCCGACCGCGCCGGGTCGTCGACGAGCACGGCGCCGGTGCCCGCCACCTCGGGGATCGACCCGACCGCACACGCGACGACCGGCGTGCCCGCTGCTTGTGCCTCGAGCACCGGGAACCCGAAGCCCTCGTCGATCGACGGGTAGGCCAGCGCCGCCGCGTTGCGGAGGAGCCAGAGCTTCGACGCGTCGTCGACCGGCCCCAGGCGGTCGATCCCGTCGGCCAGGCCGAGCCGCTCGATCGTCGTATCGACGGCACCGCTGTCGTCGCCCGGCGCGCCGACGAGCACCAGGCGGAGCTCCGGGTGCCGCTCGCGAAGGAGGGCAAAGGCCTCGACGAGCAACGGCAGTCCCTTGCGGCGTTCTTCGGTCCCGATCGCGATCACGTAGCGAGCACCTCGCAGACGATCGACCGGCAGCGGCTCGACATCGGCTGGTGTCGGCGGCGGACCGAGCAGGACCGTGCGGACCCGCTCGGTGTCGAGCAGGTCGCGGACGGCGTCGGCGGTGACGTCCGAGCTGGCGTGGATCCACGCGCCGCGCCGGACGGCTCGACGCAGGTTCGCGCCTGCCCGCCGCACGAGCGCCGACGCCCGTTCCGGGTGACGGAGGAACCAGCAGTCGTAGACGGACACGACCGCAGGCATCGCGGTGGCCGGGGCGACGTAGTTCGTCCCGTGCACGAGATCGGCGCCGTCGAGCCAGCGATCGGCCTTGGGTGCGTCGGCCCTCGACCAGACGTGCGACGCCACGATGCCGGGCAGGGGGAGCCGTCGATGGCCCGGTCTCGGCGTCGAGCGTCCGCTGACGAGGTACGGCACCAGCT
>JBPEWX010000793.1:0-8464 GCA_052032235.1 Ilumatobacter sp.
GCTCGCCCGCGGCTGCGACGAGGACGCCGTCCTCGCGGCGGTCGACGAGCCCGTCATCGAACTGGCCGCGACGTACGGCGCGTGCCGCGCCGACTGGATGTGCACCTGGCCGTCGGCGGTCGAGCTGACGGCGGAGACGGCGGCGTTGCTCGAGTACGAGGTCGGACGGGCATCGCTGCGGACCGAGCAACTCGGCATCGGGCGATTGGGGACGACGGCGTTCTATGCCGTCGAGCACCATCGACCCGATCTCGTCGATTACGGCATGATCCGCACGATCTACTCCTGATCCGCACCCCGGCGTCGAAGGTGACGTCGACCGCGGCCCGCATCGCGATCCACACGACGGGTTCCACATCGGCTGATCGTGCCGAAACACTGCGGAAACAGAGTCATCTTACGTTTCGAGTGTGCCTCTCGCCGTTCGCTCGAACCCCGACCTCGTCCTCGACGACCCCTCGTTCCGACACTACTGGTTCCCGTTGGCCCGTGCGGACGCGCTCGCCGACGGCCCTGTCGCACGCACCCTGCTCGGCGTCGAGTTGGTGCTGTGGTCGGTCGCCCCCGGGATCGTCTCGGCCGCACCCGACCGATGCCCGCACCGGGACGCCCGACTCTCGACCGGATGGATCGAGACGTGCGGTCTCGTCTGCCCGTACCACGGGTGGGCGTTCGGGGAGGACGGCGCTCCGAGCCGGATCCCGCAACTCGCCGACGGATCGTCGTACCCGCCCAAGGCGACGCTCGAGACGGTTCGGGCGGCGGAACGTTACGGCTGGGTCTGGGTGTGTCTCGACGAACCGCTGGTGCCGATCCCGGAGATCCCCGAGTTCGATCTCGAAGGCTGGCGGACCGTCCACGAACCGGAGTCGGCGTGGAACTGCACTGCACTGCACCTCATCGACAACAACATCGACCCAGCACACATCGCCTACGTGCACCGAGAGAGCTTCGGCACCCCGGAGCGACCCGAGGTGCCGCTCCCGAGCGTGACCCGCTCCCCCGACGGCCTCCTGCTCGGCTACGACATCGAGGTCGAGGGTCGACACGGCGAACCCGGCACGACGGTGCGGAGCACCCGGAACCGTTTGGCGAACCCGTTCCTCATGCTGAACCGGATCACGTACCCCGACGGCGTCGTGCACCTGATGGTCAAGGCGTGCACGCCCGAGACCGCGACGACGACGAGACAGCTCCAGTTCGTCCTCCGCTCCGACACCGAGGCCGACCGGCCCGCCGACGACATCCGGGCGTTCGACGCACAGGTGTGGGACGAGGACAAGGCCGTGCTCGAACACTGCTGGACCGACTATCGACTCGACCTGACGGAGAACGTCCACCTGAAGACGGACCGGCCGTCGATCGAGTACCGGCGCTGGGTGCGTCGCATCGTCGAGGCCGGGCGTCCGGTCGCACCGGGAGACGAGGCGTCATGACATCGCGTCGACTCGCCGAACTGTCGTCGCCCGAAGCCGAACGCCGCGTCGGGGCCGACTCGATCCTGCTCTGCCCGGTCGGTGCGATCGAACAGCACGGCCCCCATCTCCCGCTCGGCACCGACCTGATCGTCGTCGACGCGTTCGCCGACGCGGTGGTCGACGATGTCGGTGACGAGCTCGACATCTGGCTGTTGCCGTCGATCCCGATCTCGAAGTCGAACGAGCACGCCTGGTCGGCCGGCACCTTGTGGGTCGGCCCCGAGACGGCGCTGGCGATGATGCGGGACATCGGCCGTTCGCTCGGCACCCTGCCCGCCCGCAAGCTCGTGTTCCTCAACGGCCACGGCGGCAACAGCGGCCTGCTCGACGTCGCCTGCCGCGAACTCCGACTCGAGTTCGGGCTCGAGACGTTCCTCGCCCACGCCACGCTGCCGCCCGATCACGGCGGCGACGGCGCCCCCGAAGAAGCCGGCCAGGGCATCCACGGCGGCGTCGGTGAGACCTCGCTGATGCTCCACATCCGGCCCGACCTCGTCGACCTGTCGCTCGCCGAGCCGGCCGTCCCGACCTGGCTGACCGAGTATCCGAATCTGCGGTTCGGCGGCACGACCTCGTTCGGTTGGCTGTCGAACGACTTCGCCAGTGCCGGCGTCATCGGCGACCCGACCCTTGCCGACGCCGACCGCGGGAAGACGGCGTTCGAGGACGGGGTCGAGCACCTCGCCGCCGTGCTCCGCGAGATCGCGGCGTTCCGATTCCCCGAGACGAACCCGGGAACGGGGAGCCGGCCGTGATGACCCCACCGAGGAGCCGATCGTGTACGTGAGCCAACTCCCGTTCCTGCGCGACCACTGGTACCCCGTCGCGGTCGACGGTGCACGCGATCACGGTCTCCCGATCCGCCTGTTCGGCGCCCCGTACCGGGTGACGTTCGACAGCACGGGCGAACCGTGCGTCACCGCACCCGCACCGACGTGGCGGACACCGCGACCGCTCCCGGTGCGTCGTCGATACGGGCTCGTGTGGACGACGGTCGGCGAGCCGATACTCGACGACCCACCGACATGGCCCGAGGCCGAACTGCCCGGCTGGCGCACGTTCGTCGAGTTCTTCGAGACGTGGTCGTGCTCGGCGCCGCGCATCATCGACAACAACCTGGACAACTCCCACGTCGCCTATGTGCACCGCACGACCTTCGGCGACCCCGACGACGCCCATCTCGCTCGCCCGGACGTGTCGCACACCGATGACCCCTACTTCCGTGCCGTCCTCCGGTCCGAACAGAAGGGACTCGGCGTCCAGCTCGGGGTGACCGGTGACGAGGCGGTCCGCTTCGGGCGCACGAGCACCACCGAGCTCGTCGCTCCGCTCACGACACACGTCCGGATGCGCTTCGAAGGCGACGTTCCCGACTACGCGTTCTTCGGCGTCGCCACCCCGGTCGACGACCACACCTCGATCTACGTCCGGCTGTCGGCGCTCGCCGGTTCCGAGGAGCAACAACCCTGGGATCGGTTCCACGCGTTCGGGACCCGCGTCAAAGAAGAGGACCGCACCGTGCTCGAGACGACGGTGCCCGACTTCCCGATCGACGTCACCAGCGAGGTCCACCTGCGCTGCGACTCCGCAACGCTCGCCTACCGCCGCACCCTCGCATCGCTGTACGCACAGCACGATCCGTCCCCGCCTTCCGAGGAGAAGACATGGCCATCGACGTGAACGACCCCGCCGTCGCTCCCTCCCCCGCCACGGACCCGACCGGCCCACCGGCCGTCGCCGCTCCGGCAGGCATCGGCCCCGCTCGCCTGCGCATCGACGGGCTCACCAAGACCTACGTCGAGAAGGACGGGCCCGTGCTCACCGGGATCGACCTCGACGTCGCCGAAGGCGAACTCGTGTCGCTGCTCGGACCGAGCGGCTGCGGTAAGAGCACACTGCTCCGGATCATCGCCGGATTCATCGATCCGTCCGGCGGCAGCGTGGCGATCGACGGTCGCGACGTCACCACGGTGCCGACCCATCGCCGCAACGTCGGCATCGTCCATCAGAGCCACGCCCTCTGGCCGCACCTCACCGTCGCCGAGAACGTCGCCTTCGGGCTCGAGATGCGACGGGTCAAGCGCGACGAGCGAGCCCGGCGGGCGTCGGAGATGCTCGAACTGGTCGGGCTCGGCGGGTACGAACGCCGGGTCCCCGGCGAGTTGTCCGGCGGCCAGCAGCAACGGGTGTCGCTCGCCCGCGCCCTCGTCATCGAGCCGGACGTGCTCCTCCTCGACGAGCCGCTGTCGAGTCTCGACGCCAACCTTCGCGTCTATCTCCGCGACGAGATCCGTCGCATCCAACGCGATCTCGGCGTCACCACGATCTTCGTCACCCACGATCGCGAAGAGGCGATGGCCGTGTCCGACCGCATCGTCGTCCTCGACGGCGGACGGATCGCCCAGACCGGGTCGGCCGTCGACCTCTACCGGACGCCGGTCTCCCACTTCGTGATGTCGTTCACCGGTGCGACGGTGGAGTTCTCCGGCTCCGTCGTCGACGACGGAGGACGACGCGTCGTGCACTCCGACCTCGGACTGCCGTGCCCGGCCCCGTCGGGCCTCGCCGTCGGTGACGACGTCACCCTCTGCATCCGCCCCGACGACTTCGTCCTCGGCGGCGACAGCAGCGACAGCGACGAGGTCGCCGTCGTCCGCGGCCGACTCGTCGACGCCGCGTTCCTCGGCACGAGCGCCGAGATCCGTGTCGCCGTCGACGCCGCCGACGGTCCCACCGACGTGCTGGTGCGGCTGCCCGCTCGTCAACACGAACGCCTTCCCGACATCGGAGCACCGATCGAACTGACCGTCGAGCGCGACCACGTCCACGTGTTCGCCACCTCGACGGCCACCTGACCTACCTACCAACACCCACCACTGCCGTCCCGCCGGCAGGACCCCAGGAGCGTGAACATGACCCCCAACCCGTCCCGACGACGACGTCCCTCCCCGCTCGTCGCCGCCCCACTCGTCCTCGCCCTCGTCGCCGCCGCATGCGGTGGCGACGACGACGAACCGGCCGCCGAGCCGGCCGCGGAATCCGACACCGAGGCGACCGAGCCCGAAACCGAGACCACCGACGCACCCGACACGACCGACGCCACCGAGACGACCGAGACGACCGAGGTCACCGACACCAGCGACGCCCCGAGCGGCGACGCGTCGGGGTTCGCCTCGATGGACGAGATCGCGGCGATGTGCCCCGCCGACATCGCACCGGACAAGCTCGTCCTCTCCACGTGGGCCAGCCAGGAAGAACTGATCGGGCCCGCCTTCGATTCGTTCACCGAGGCGACCGGCGTCGAGATCGAGTTCCTCGCGAACGACCTCGGTGACCGGCTCACCAAGATGGCGGCCGAGTCGGGTTCCCCGACCATCGACGTGGCGATCGTCCCGATCAACGAGGCTGCGCCGCTCTTCGAGAACGGTGTCACCGAGGCCGCCGACGAGACGATCCCCAACTACGAACAGCTGCTCGACGTCGCCAAGATGGAAGCCGGTTACGGCGGTTCGATCATCCAGTTCGGCATTGCCTACAACCCCGAGTTCGTCACCGAGGCGCCGACGTCGTGGGCCGACCTGCTGAGCGACGAGTTCGCCGGCCACATCGGCTTCCCGACCATGCCCAACTCGGGCGGCTACGCGTCGCTGGCGATGCTCAACCGGATGGAAGGTGGCACCGACGACGACCTGAGCGCAGCGGTGGAGCTGATCGGCGAGAACAGTGACAAGATCGCCACGTTCTACCCGAACTCGCCCGCCGTCGAGCCGCAAGTCGCCGCCGGTGAGGTGTGGATCTACCCCGACATCGGTGGTGCCGCACTCGCCTCGATGGACCGCGGCAACCCGATCGAGTTCACGATCCCCGAAGAGGGTGGTCCCGTCGGCATGAACACCCTCGTCGTCCCGGCCGGCAGTGATCACCTGCCGTGCACGTTGGCGTTCATCTCCCACTTCATCGGCCAGGAAGTCCAGGAGGCCTGGGCCGAGAAGCTGTACTACGGCTCGGTCAGCTCCGACTTCGTGGTGCCCGAGGGGCTGACGGTGTACCCGAACGACCCGAGCACGATCGTCGAGGTCGACTGGGCGACGATGTCGGCCAACGGCCCCGACACGATCGACCTCTGGAACCGCGTGGTGGTCGGCTGACATGTCCGTCGTCCCCGCTCCGACCGCCACCGCCGGCCCGACCGTCGCCGAGGCAGCGCCGCCTCGACGACGGCGACGATCGATGCGCCGGCTCGCCCCGGCGGGTCTCATCGGTCCCGTCACGGTGGTGGTCGGGGTGGGGGCGATCGGCCCCCTGATCGTCCTGCTGCTCTACTCGTTCGGGATCCTCGGCAACATCGAGGACCCGGGGACGCAGCTCTACACCGAGATCCTCGGTGACAGCTACTTCCGCGGCACCTTCGTCCGTTCGTTGCGGCTCGCCTTGACGGTCTCGGTCGTGTCACTGGTCGTCGCCGTGCCGCTCGCGTTCCGGATCTCCCGATCACGCGGCTGGGCACGGACGCTGCTCACGTGCCTCGTCGTGCTGCCGCTGCTCATCAACATCGTCGTCCGCAACCTCGGCTGGGTCCTCGTCCTCAGCCCGAACGGTGTCCTCAACAGCTGGCTCGAACCGATCGGCATCTCGCAGTCGTTCCTCGGCACGGTGACCGGCATCGGGCTCGTGCTCGTCCACGTGTCGGTCCCGCTCGTCGTCCTCCCGCTGCTCGCCTCGATCGATCGGCTCGACCCGGCGCAGTCGGAGGCCGCACGAGCGCTCGGCGCCCACCCCGCCGTGGCGTTCGTGCGGTTCACCCTCCCGGCGATCGCCCCGGGCCTCCTCGCCGGGGCCGTCCTGTCGTTCGTGATCGGGATCGGGTCGCTCGTCACCCCGATCTTCCTCGGGCAGGGCCGCACGATGGTGATCCCGACCCTGATCGTGCAGCAGATCTCGACGTTCCGGTGGGAGCGAGCCGCAGCACTGTCGATGCTGCTGTTCGCCCTCGTCGTCGGCGTCGTCGTCGCGATGCAGCGGATCTCGCAGCGGATGGCTCGGGGCCGCACGGAGCGCTCCCGCCGCCGCGGACCGATCCTGCGCCGGCGACCGCTGACCGAAGCCGCCGCGCGCCTGAACCATCTCCCGACGTTCGACGGGCTGCGCCGGTGGGTGTCGCGGGTGTACCTCGTCGCGATGATCGCGTTCCTCCTGCTCCCGATGGTCGTCGTCCTCAAGACGGCCGTCGACGACTCGCAGATCCCGACGGCGTCGTGGCACGGCTTCACGACCGAATGGCTGCAGGCGGCGATCCGCGAAGACGGCTACCGAACCCAACTGTTGCTCTCGTTCCGGTTGGCGATCGTCGCCGTCGGCCTCGGTCTGGTCTTGTCGCTCGCCGCATCGTGGGCGATCGCCCGGTACCGATTCCCCGGCCGCGACGCCGTCGTCGCCTTCCTGATGTCGCCGCTCCTCATGCCACAGGCAGCGCTCGCCGTCGGGTTCGTGCTGTTCTTCCTGATCCTCCAGACCGATCCGTCGTTCGAGCGACTCCTGTTCGCCCACGTCGTGGTGACGATCCCCTACATGACCCGCGTGCTCGTCAGCACGTTCGAGAACATCGACGCCCGTATGGAGGAGGCCGCCGCCGCGTGTGGCGCCCGTCCTCTCACGGTGTTCCGCAAGATCACCCTCCCGCTCGTCCGGTCGGGCGTGTTCACCGCCTGTCTGTTCGGCTTCCTCCAGTCGTTCGACGAGGCGGCGATCAGCGTTCTGATCGCCAGCGGCGACACGACCACGCTGCCCGTCAAGCTCATGTCCGACATGTCGTTCCAGCCGTCACCGGTCGGCGCGGCGATCTCGGCGATCCTCATCGTCGCCGTCGTCGCCGTCGTGGTGCCCCTCGAACGCCGCTTCGGCATCTCCTCCAGTGCCGTCCTCGCAGGCCGCGACGACGACTGACCCCTCGACCCACGAAAGGTACGCCATGCTCGTCACCGACGTTCCCGCCTTCCGCAACTTCTGGTATCCCGTCGCCTTCGCCGAGGATCTCGCCGACGGACCGATCGCACGCACCGTGCTCGGCGAACGTCTCGTCGTCTGGGCGACCGACGACGGGGTCGCAGCGGCGCGCGACGTCTGCCCCCACCGGGCGTCGGCACTGTCGATCGGGTGGGTCGAGGACGGCTGCGTCGTCTGCCCGTACCACGGCTGGCAGTTCGGCGGTGACGGCAAGGCGACGGTCATCCCACAGCTCGACCCGTCGCTCCCCATCCCGCCGAAGGCGAAGCTGAGCACCGTGCACGCCACCGAGCGGTACGGCGTCGTGTGGGTCTCGCTCGAGGAACCCGTGGGCGGCCTGCCGGAGATCGAGCAGTTCGACGACCCGTCGTACCGGACGATCCGACAGTTCGACGAGGTCTGGGCCGCCGCCGCACCGCGGCTCGTCGACAACTCCTTCGACCCGGCACACGTCGCGTACGTGCACAAGGAGACGTTCGGAACACCCGAGAACGCTCGGATCGACCCACCCGAGATCACGTTCACGGACGAAGGGCTCGAGTCGCGCACGGAGATGGTGGTCGAGAACCATCTCGACGTCGCCCAGCGGGCCAACCAGATCGGCGAGCAGCGCACCGTCCGCACGACGGTCAGCCGCTTCGTCGCCCCGTTCCTGCGCGTGATGAGCATCACGTACCCGAACGGTCTCCACCACATGCTGGTCACCGGGATCTGCCCCGTCGACGACGAACACCTCCGACTCGTGCAGTGGGCGATCCGCAACGACACCGAGGCCGACGTCCCCGCAGAGGACGTCGTCGCGTTCGATCGCGCGGTCACGCTGGAGGACCAGTGGCTCCTGGAGCACACCGAGCCCGACTACGAACTCGGCCAGACCGACCTCGTGCACCTCAAGGTCGATCGCGGCACCCTCGCCGTCCGCAAGATCTACCGGCAGATCGTCGACGGCACCTGGCCCGCACTCGCAGCTCGTGCGAGCACCG
>JBPEWX010000794.1:0-3175 GCA_052032235.1 Ilumatobacter sp.
GGGTACGGCATGCCGCTCGCGATCAGCATCTTCGGGAACATCGAGATCGGGGTGAACCCGGGCATCGTGTTGACCTCGTTGCAGAGGAAGCCGCGTGCGGGTCCCGACTCCTCGAGGAAGAAGTCGCACCGGGCCAGACCTTCGCACCGGAGCGCCCGGAACACGGCGAGTGCCTGGCGCTGCACGTCGGCGGTCTGCTCGGGGGTGAGCGCCGCCGGGATGACGCCCGACGAGGCGTCGTTCACGTACTTGTCGTCGTAGCTGTAGAACTCGTCGCCGGGGAGGATCTCGCCCGGGACCGACACGAACGGGTCGTCGTTGCCGATGACGGCGATCTCGATCTCGCGACCGACGATGCCTTCCTCGACCACGATCCACTCGTCGTAGGTCAGGGCATAGTCGATCGCGTCCCGGAGCTCCTCGACGGTCTTGGCCTTGGTGACGCCGACCGACGAGCCCATGTTCGCCGGCTTCACGAAGCACGGCAGGCCCAGGTCGTCGGCGAGTTCGGCCGGCAGCGTCGGGGTGATCTGGTGCTCGGCGAACGAGCGGTACCGTGCCTGGGCGATGCCGGCCGCGGTGAGGACCTGCTTCGCCATCGCCTTGTCCATCGCGACGGCCGAGCCGAGGACACCGGCACCGACGTAGGCGACGTTCGCCAGTTCGAGCATGCCCTGCACGGTGCCGTCCTCGCCCATCGGGCCGTGGAGCAGGGGGAGCACGACGGTGCGCTCCGGGCGTTCGGCCGCCTCGCCGAGCATCGTCGTCGGCGACAGGGTGTCGCCGCGCGGGTCGAGTCGACTCGGCAACGCGGCGGGGCCGGAACGCAATGCGTCCGCGGCCTCGGTGGCGATCGCCCATTGTCCGTCGGTGGAGATGCCGACGGGGGTGATGCGGTACTTGTCGGGGTCGGCCGCCGCGAGCACGTGCGCTGCGGTGGTGCAGCTCACGTCGTGCTCGGCGGACTGGCCGCCGAACAACACCACGAGGTTGATGCGCTCGTTGCTCACCCCCATGACGGTACCGTTCGGGACCATGCGGATCATGGCATCCCAAGTCGCCTCGGCCGTCGGCGGCGCGTTGCACGGACCCGACGTGGCCGTCGACGGGGCCTCGTTCGACTCCCGTTCGGTCGCCGCCGGTCAGTTGTTCGTGCCGATCGTCGCCGAACGCGACGGTCACGACTTCATCGACGGCGCACTCGCCGGCGGTGCCGCGGCGTACCTGACCGAACGCGAACCCCGTGGCGGCTCGGCGATCCGTGTCGACGACACGGCGGCGGCGCTCATGGCGCTCGCCACCTGGGCACGGCAGCAGCTCGACATCCCGGTCGTCGGCGTCACCGGGAGCGTCGGCAAGACGTCGACGAAGGACTTCATCGCCGCAGCCCTCGGTGCGAGCCGTCGAGTGACGGCCAACCTCCGGAGCTTCAACAACGAGCAAGGGTTGCCCGTGACGATCCTCGGTGCCCCCGACGGTGTCGAGGCGCTGGTGGTCGAGATGGGGATGCGCGGGTTCGGTGAGATCGTCCGCTTGTGTGAGGTGGCCCGACCCACCATCGGCGTCGTCACGCGGGTCGCCGCGTCGCACACCGAACGAGTCGGCGGGATCGAAGGCGTCGCTCGGGCCAAGCGTGAACTGGTCGAACAGCTGCCGTCGAACGGCGTCGCCGTGCTCAACGCCGACGACCACCGGGTCGCCGCGATGGCGTCGGCCGCCGCCGGCGACGTGGTGACGTTCGGGGTCGGGGCCGGTGACGTGCGGGTGCGTGACCTCGATCTCGACGCCCTCGCGCGTCCGAGGTTCACCATCGAGACGCCGTGGGGGAGCGGCCGCGTCGAACTCGCCGCCAGCGGTGTCCACATGGCGAGCAACGCGGCGGCGGCGATCGCCGTCGCCGGCGTCGTCGAGGGGACGATCGGTGCGGCGGTCGCCGCACTCGCCGACGCGAACGTGTCCGGCATGCGGATGGAACTGCACACCTTGCCGTCGGGCGCCGTGATCGTGAACGACGCGTACAACGCCAACCCCGACTCGATGCGGGCCGCGCTCGACGCCGTGGCCGCGATGACGGCGACGCGTCGGATCGCGATCCTCGGTCCGATGGGCGAACTCGACGACCCGGTCGCCGGCCACGCACGCGTCGCCGCCGATGCACTCGACCGGGGCATCGACGTCGTCGCCACGGGCACCGACCTGTACGGCATCGAGCCGACCGACGACCCGGTCGGTGCGCTCGGCGATCTGGGGTCGGGCGACGTCGTCCTCGTGAAAGCGAGCCGAGCCGGAGCGCTCGAACGTTTCGTCGAGGAGTTGATCGGGTAGACGGCATCCGATCGATGCCATTCGTCCTGGAGGCCACATGGACTGGTACGTCGAGAACGACGAATCGAATCTGAGTCCGCTCCGTCGGGAGATGGGGCGGTATCTGTCGCGCCACGCCGTCGACGGATCCGACGTCGACGGTGCGCTCCTGGCCGCGTCCGAACTCGTGACGAACGCCGTGCAGAACACGGCGGGGCCCGTGTGGGTGTCGATCGACTGGGGCACCGAACAGCCGACGATGCGGGTCTTCGACCTCGGCGACGGCTTCGTGCTCGACGACGCCGACGTGCCGCCGCCCGAACAGGTGAACGGACGCGGTCTCATGATCGTCGGCCACCTCGTCGACCGGCTCGACATCACGGCCCGTGAGGCGGGCGGTGCGCTCGTGTCGGCCGTGCTGCCGGTGCAGCGGGCGACGGCGGCCAGCATCGATCCACTGCCGTCCCCGACCGACCCGCTGCCGTCGCTCGACGAGCGCCGCCCCGACGGTACGTTCGGGCGCGAGTCGTTCCTGCGCGCGCTCGTCGTGCAGCTCGCCCGGTCCGTCGAGATGCAGGCCGGTCCGGCCGAGGCGGAAGCCGCCGTCGCCCAGGTCGGCACCGACGTCGGGCAACGGATGGAGGAGGCGTTCCGGTTGGCGAACGACCTGACCGACCGCCTGACGACCGACGAGATCGCTCGACTGCTCGTCGAGCTCAAGCGGGCGATCGACGGTGAGTTCTTCGTCGTCGACGTCTCCGACGACCGCATCGTGCTCGGAACCCATACCTGCCCCTTCGGCGACGCCGTCGTGCAGGCACCGACCCTGTGCCGGATGACGTCGAGCGTGTTCGGCGGGATCGCTCGACGC
>JBPEWX010000795.1:0-1938 GCA_052032235.1 Ilumatobacter sp.
CCTCGCCGAGCGCCGGAGCGGCGTCGGCGACGCGGCCGGTCGTGGCGCGCTCGGTCGCCTCGTCGACGTCGTAGTCGGCCCAGGTGCCTCCGCCCACCACATGGTTGAGCAGGCTCGGCTGGAGCCGGTCGAGCGCTTTCGCGAACCGCGCGTCGGGCGTCTCGGCCGCCTCGAACTCGTCCCACAACGATCGGAACTCGACGGCCTGGTCGTCGGGGAGCAGTCCGAAGAGTCGGTCGGCGGCCCGCTGTTCCCGTTCGGCCTGATCGGCGGCCGGTGTGCCACCGAACACGGGTGTGTCGCCGGCGTCGATCTCGACGATGTCGTGGATCAACAACATCCGGACGACCCGCTCCACGCTCACCGCTTCGTCGGCATGCTCCGTGAGCACCATCGCGAACATCGCCAGGTGCCACGAGTGCTCGGCGGTGTTCTCCCGTCGCGACTCATCGGCAATCCGGGTGCCGCGGAGCACCGTCTTCAACCGGTCGATCTCGATCAGGAACTCGAGCTGACCCCGCAAACGCTCATCGAGCCCGCCCAACCAGTCCTGCGATCGCACCGTGCGAGCCTCCCGGCGTCAGTTCGCGCTGAGGTCGTCGGGGGCCTCGGCGAGCCAGGCGAGGCGACCGGGCTGGCGACGCAGCACCGTGCGCCACAGCAGGTCGGGGTGGTCGTCGAACAGGTCGTCGGGCTCGGCGTCGAGGATCAACCAGGCGCCGGCCTCGAGTTCGCCTTCGAGCTGGCCGGGACCCCAGCCGGCGTAGCCACGGAAGATCCGCACGGCGGAAACTTGTCCGGCCACGAACGCCGGATCGGTCGACAGGTCGGCCGAAGCGACACGACCCGAGATCGGGGCCAGTTCGTCGGTGGGCTCGTCGAGTTCGACGTTCGACAGCGCGAGTGCGATCAGCGCGTTCGGCTCGACCGGGCCGCCCTCGAAGACGGTCGCCGGTGCCGACTGGAGATCGATCCAGCGGTCGAGTGGCTCGTCGAGTTCCTCGTCGGACGGCCGGTTCACCACGACGCCCAGCGCGCCGTCGGCCTGGTGCTCGAGCACGTAGATCACGGCGCGGTCGAAGTTCGGATCGTCGAGCGGCGGCGTGGCGACGAGGAGTCGTCCTTTCGTGGGGGTCGCACCGGGGATCACGGTTCCATTGTGCCGCTGGATCGCCCGATCGCAATGATTGCATGACCATACGTCAGCTTGTATGGTCATGCGTCTATGGTCGCAGTCGGCATCATCGGGGCGTCCGGGTTCACCGGCGCCGAACTCCTCCGCCTCGCCGCGTCCCATCCCGACTTCGACGTCGTGATGGCAACGGGTGATTCCCAGGCCGGCACGCGCGCCGCCGATCTGTATCCGGGGCTGGCGGCCGCGTACCCCGACCTCGTCTTCGAGCCGTTCGACGCCGACCGGGCTCGCGGTCTCGACCTCGTCTTCATGGGCCTGCCGCACGAGGCGTCGATGGCGATGGCTCCCGAGCTCGTCGGTCACGTCGGCTGCGTGGTCGACCTGTCAGCGGCCTACCGACTCAAGGACGCGAGCCACTATCCGACCTACTACGGCTTCGATCACGATCAACCCGGCCTGCTCGCCGACGCCGTCTACGGCCTCCCCGAGTTGCACCGCTCGGAACTGAAGGGTGCGCAGCTCGTCGCCACGCCCGGCTGTTACGTCACCACGGCGACCCTCGCCCTCCGGCCACTCGTCGAAGCCGGCCTGATCGAGACGACCGGCGTCGTCGTCGATGCGGCGTCGGGCGTCACCGGGGCGGGCCGCAAGGCCGATCTGGCGTTCAGCTTCACGACGGTCGACGAGAACATGGTCGCCTACGGTCTGCTGTCGCACCGACACACACCCGAGATGGAGCAGGAGATCGGCGCCCAACTGCTGTTCACGCCCCACCTCGTCCCGATGAACCGCGGCATCCTCGC
>JBPEWX010000796.1:0-4258 GCA_052032235.1 Ilumatobacter sp.
GACCGTCGCCGACTCCTGAGCGGAGGCGCTGGGCGCCGAGTCAGGCGACGACGTCGTGGAGGGCGTGGTCGACGGTGTTGGTCGGCAGCGGACCGTCGTCGGTCGCGACGACGATGTCCTCGAGACGCATCCCCCACCGGTCGGGCACGTAGATGCCGGGCTCGATGCTGAAGGCGTGACCGGCGGCGAGCGGTGTCGTGTTGCCCTCGACGATGTAGGGGTCCTCGTGCTCCTCCAACCCGATCCCGTGGCCGGTGCGGTGGACGAAGTACTCCCCGTAGCCGGCGTCTGCGATGACCCGCCGAGCCGCACGGTCGATGTCCTCACACGGCGTACCGATCGTGGCGGCGGCGACTGCGGCGGCCTGCGCCTCGTGCAGCACGGCGTACGCCTCGGCGATGTCGGGAGCGTCGGCGGCGACATCGCCGGTGAAGACGCACCGGGTGATGTCGGAGCAGTAGCCGTTCATGGTCCCGCCGAAGTCGCACAGCACGATCTCACGCTCACGGATGACCCGCGAGCCGGCGTGGTGGTGAGGGCTGGCTGCGTTCTCACCGGCAGCGACGATCGCGAAGTTGACCTTCTGGTGCCCCTCGGCGATGATCCGCGCCGACAGTTCGGCCGAGACGTCGGCTTCGGTGCGTCCGACGAGCGGGATCGCCCCGGACTGGAGTTCGGCGGCGATGCGGTCGACCGCAGCGCCGGCGGCGGCCAGCGCGTCGATCTCCGCCTGATCCTTCACCATGCGGAGCGGGCCGACGACGTCGACCGCCCGGCGATACTCGGCACCGGGCAGATGGGGCAGCAGCTCGACGAGGAAACGGGCCCACATCTGGTCACCGACGGCGATCGTCGAGGCGCCCGGAACGAGGCGGGCCGCCAGTTCGGTGGGGTCGTCGGTCTCGTTCCACGGCTGCAGTTCGAAGACGCCGGGCTGGGCCTCGACCCGCGGCGCCTCGAGTCGCGGGATCAACATGGTGGCGTCGCCGTCACGCGGCACGACCAGCAGGGTGAGCCGTTCGAGCGGCATCGCCTGGTAGCCGGTGAGGTACGGCAGGTCGTGGCCGACCGAGAGCAGGAGCGCGTCGACGCCCTGCTCGCTCATCGTCGAGCGGACCCGGTCGAGACGGTCGAGATAGATCGAAGTCACGCCGCCGAGCGTATCGGCACCGGCCGCAGCCGTCGGTGCGGCGATTCAGCGCCAGTACGGGCCGAGCACGGCATCCACGAGTGGGCGGACCTCATCGACCGGGAACGGCTCGGCAGCCATGATCCGCCGGTGGAACAAGGGGGCGACGAGGCGCTCGGTCATCGCCATCACGTCGACGTCGTCGTCGAGGTGGCCGGCCTCGCGAGCGGCCTCCAGCACCTGGGCTCCGTAGGCCTGCCGCTCGGCCGACGTGCGCACGTGGAACTCTCGCACGGCCGGATCGGTGAGGCTCGCCTCGATCAGGGCCGGGATGCAGGCGGCGAACCGACCATGGGCGATGTGCGCCGCGATCGCCTCGACGAACGCCACGATCGCCTCGTACGGATCGTCCGACTCGACGTACTGCGGCATCGCCTTGAGGGTCGAGACGGCGTCGGCGAACAGGTCGAGCTTGCCGTCCCAGTACCGGTAGATCGTCGCCTTGCTGGCGCCGGCACGCTTGGCGACCGACTCGATGGTCAGGGCGCCGTACCCGACCTCGGCGAGTTCGTCGAGTGCCGCCTCGAGGATCGCTCGCCGTGTCCGCTCGACACGGGGGTTGACCGGTGCGGCTGCCTCGCTCACGACCGTCTCCCGACGGCGTACACGACGGCGCCGGTCGCGATCGCGATCACGGCCGACACGAGGAATGCGACGTTGACGGCATCGGTGAACACCACCCCGGCCTGCTCGACGAGTCGGGCGCCGGCGGCACCGCCGAGTTCGGCACCGACCCCGACGGCGGCGCCGACCGACTCACCGGCGACCTCGGCGACCTCGGGCGGCAGATCGCCCGTGTCGAAGCCGGACCGGTACTGCGACGCGACGATGCTGCCGAGCACGGCGATGCCGAGCGCGCCACCGAACTCGCGAGTCGTGTCGTTCACCGCCGACCCGACGCCGGCCTTGTTGAGCGGCACCGACGACATGATGGCCCCGGTGGCCGGCGCGATGGTGACGGCCATACCACCGGCGAGCAGCACCAGTGCGCCGGCGATCAGCACGTACGGCGTGCCGGGTCGGATCAGGCCGAGCACCACGAACCCTGCCGCCATCGAGGTGAACCCGCCCGCGACCACTCGGTTCATGCCGAGGCGTTGCACCATGGCGTCGCTGCGCGGCGACATGACGATCATGGTGAACGCGAACGGCAGCGTGGCGACACCGGCACGCAGGGGCGAGTAGCCCTTCACGAACTGGAAGTACTGGGTGATGAGGAAGAAGAAGCCGAACATCACCATGAACCCGAGCGTGATGATGCCGGTGCCGGTCGAGAACGGCCGTGCCCGGAAGTACTCCATCGGCAGCATCGGGTGCTCGGCGCGACGCTCCCATTCGACGAACCCGACGAGGAGCGCGACGCCGACGACGAAGCCGCCGATCACCAGGCCGTCGCCCCAGCCCCGTTCCGGGCCCTCGATGATCCCGAACAGCAGGGCGGCGATCCCGAACAGCGACAAGACGGCGCCGATCGGGTCGAGCGGCGTCGCGTCGTCGTCCTTGCTGCGCGGCGCGAAGATCGCCACCACCACGAGGACGAGGACCGGCGTGACCGCGTTGACCACGAACGCGGACCCCCACCAGAACGACGGGAAGATCCACCATCCGGTGAGGAGGAAACCGACGAGGAGGGGTCCGAGTGCACCGCCCGCCCCGGCGAAACCGGCCCACACGGCGATCGCCTTGCCGCGCTCGTGCGGCGGGAACACGGCGGTGAGCAACGACAGGGTCGCGGGCATGATGAACGCGGCGCCGATGCCGGAGACGGCTCGCGAGACGATCACCTGGCTCGACGTGTCGGCGAGCGCTCCGATCGCCGAGCCGATGGCGAACACGGCGAGGCCTGCCATGAGTGCCCGCTTGCGGCCGAACCGGTCACCGATCGCACCGGCACTCAGGAGGAGGCCGGCGAACACGATCGCGTAGGCGTCGACGATCCACTACAGATCGGTCGCCGTGGCGCCCAGATCGCGCTGCAACGACGGGATCGCGACGTTGAGGCCCGACACGGCCATGACCACCATGACGAGGCTCAGGCACATGACGCCGAGCAGGAACCAGCGACGGGCGTGGATCTCCGGCCGCTCGTGGAGCGGGATGTCGGTCATGGCGTCGGTCACGGATCCTCCTCGATCGAAACGACAGCGTTTCGTTCGAAACGGTACCGTTTCGTCAGGTCGGGCGCAAGCGACGGGCGAGCTCGACGATCTCGTCGAACGCCGCCGGGTCCTTCAATGCGCCGCGGCTCGCCGCTTCGCCCGGATCGACGCCCAGCAGCACCTTCTTGACGGGCAGTTCGAGCTTCTTGCCGCTCAAGGTGGTCGGCACGGCTCGTACCTGGTGCACCCGATCGGGAACGTGGCGGGGCGACAGTCCGGACCGAACGGTCGCGCGGATGGTGGCGGTCAGGTCGTCGTCGAGGTCGACCCCGTCGTCCAGCGTGACGAACAGGACGAGTTCGCCCGGATCGTCGGCCCCGTCGCCCTCGAGGTGCACGACGAGGCTGTCCACGACGCCGTCGACGCCCTCGACCACCCGGTAGATCTCGGCCGTGCCGACCCGGACGCCACCCCGGTTGAGTGTCGCATCGGAACGGCCGCTGATCACGCAACTGCCCCGTTCCGTGATCGTGATCCAGTCGCCGTGGCGCCACACACCCGGGAAGTGTTCGAAGTACGACGCGCGATAGCGCGACCCGTCGTCGTCGCCCCAGAAACCGACCGGCATCGACGGCATCGGCTGCGTGATCACCAGCTCGCCCTGCCCACCCACGACCGGCTCCCCGTCCTCGTCGAACGCGGCGACGGCGGCACCGAGGTAGCTGCACGGGATCTCGCCCTCCCAGACGGGCGTCAGCGGGCTCCCGCCGACGAACGCCGAGCAGACGTCGGTGCCACCCGAGATCGGCGACAGCAGCGCGTCGGGTGACACGTGCTCGTAGATCCAGACGAAGGCCTCGGCGGGCAACGGCGCCCCGGTCGAGCCGATCGCCCGGATGCGGGACAGGTCGAACTCGGACGACGGCCGGAGATCGGCCCGTTGACACGCCGAGTAGTACGGCGCGCCGCC
>JBPEWX010000797.1:0-5028 GCA_052032235.1 Ilumatobacter sp.
AGACACCCCTTGCCCGTCGTGTGCGGCCCGAGCCGCTCGAAGCGGGGGTCCGGCGTCGGTGCGTAGCCGTCGTACACGCCGTAGATCGTGAGCGCCGCCTTCCGGGGCGAGAACCCGACGACGAACCAGTCGTGGGTGCCGGTCGTGTTCGTGTACTCCCGATGACCGAACCCGACGATCGACGGTCCCCACATCTCGGCGGCTGCGCCGGTGATGCGTTCCATCATCGTCCGGACTTCGTGCCCCTCGGCGCGCCGTCGCTCGCCGGGCACCGAGTCGAGGAACGTCTCGACGTCGTCGCCGGTCGGCTGGGTCTTGATCGTCGCCATGCGGTCAGTCTCGCGTGCGTCAGGGCAATGGCTCGCCCATCGATGCCTGCACGAGTGCATAGACGTCGCTGCGATCGAGCCGGACGTCGAGCGCCCGGCTCGTGTCGACGATGCGTTCGGGTCGTTGGGTACCGATGATCGCGATCGGTG
This sequence comes from Ilumatobacter sp., assembly GCA_052032235.1. Taxonomy (GTDB): domain Bacteria; phylum Actinomycetota; class Acidimicrobiia; order Acidimicrobiales; family Ilumatobacteraceae; genus Ilumatobacter. Next base: position 480 of record JBPEWX010000797.1, read on the forward strand.
CCGACGGATGGGCCAGCACGAATGCGATGGCGACGTGGGAGCGGTCGACGCCTTCCCGTTCCGCGATCGAATCCAGCACGTCGAGCACGGCCGGTTCGACGCCGTCGCCGGTGGCCAGTCGCCCACCGGCGAGTGGGCTCCACACGAGCGGGACGACGTCGTGGGTCATGGCGTCGTCGAACGTGCCGTCGAGCATCGGGGTGAGGTGGAGGATCGAATACTCGGGCTGCGTCGCCGCCAACGGGAACGGGAGATGAGCGCGGAGCGCTGCGGTCTGGGCGGGGGTGTGGTTGGAGACGCCGACCTCACGGATCTTGCCCTGTTCGCGCAACATCGTGAGCGTGGCGGCCACATCGGCGGGATGGGCGTACATGTCGGGCCGGTGGATCTGGTACAGGTCGATCGTGTCGACGCCGAGTCGGCGCAGTGACGCCTCGCAGGCCGCGGTGATCCACTCGGGCGACGAGTCGTACGGGGTCGGCGGTGTGATGCCACCCTTGGTCGCGAGCACCATGCGATCGCGGAGTCCCGGGGTCGACGCGAGCACCCTGCCGAGGAGCTCCTCGACGGTGCCGAAGCCGCCGTCGCCGTCGTAGCCGTAGATGTCGGCGGTGTCGATCAGGTTCATGCCGGCGTCGAGCGCCGTCTCGACCAGTCGGCGAGCGGTGTCGACGTCGTCGGTGTCGGCTCGCCACTGGCCGTAGGCGATCGGCCCGACCGTGCCGAGCGAGCCGATGGTGCGTGGTCCGGTGCGGACGATCGAGGCCATGCTCGGGACGCTACCGACCGCCGCCGGGCGTCCGCGAACGTGGGGCGAGTGGTGGCTGCGAGTCGATTCGCTGTTTCGCTGCGGCCAGGATCGGGCAAGATGGCGGCGTGGACGGTGCGTCGACGTATCGGGTGCAGCTGCACCCCGGTTTCGGGTTCGGCGATGCTGCCGCCATCGCGGACTATCTCGCCGACCTCGGGGTGACGCACCTGTACTGCTCGCCGTACCTCCAAGCGGCTCCGGGTAGCACTCACGGCTACGACGTCGCCGATCCGCACCGGGTGAACGCCGAGCTCGGTGGATTCGACGCCCACGACACGCTCGTCGCCGCGCTGGCCGAGCACGGACTCGGTCAGATCCTCGACATCGTGCCGAACCACATGGTGACGGACGCGACCAACCCGTGGTGGTGGGACGTCCTCGCGAACGGAGCGGCGAGTCGGTTCGCTCCCGTGTTCGACATCGGTTGGCACGAACGGCCCGACGGCGTCACCGACCCGGTCCTCGTCCCGGTCCTCGGCGACCACTACGGCCGCATCCTCGAACGCGGCGAGCTCTCGATCGAGCGTCTCGGTGCCCGCTTCGTCGTGCGCTACTACGACCACCGGTTCCCGCTGGCGCCCCGGACGTACGAGACCGTGCTCGCCGGCGCAGCCGACCGGGCGGGTGCGCCGGCGCTGGCCGACCTCGCCGAGTCGTTCGGGGCGTTGCCGATACCACGGGTCAGTCAACCCGATGCTGCCCGGGCGCGCCACGACCTCGTCGAGCGCCTCGTCGCCGATCTGATCGAGTTGTTCGACGAGGACCCGTCGATCGCCGCCGCCGTCGACGAGGAGCTCCGGGCGGTCAACGGGGACGACGACCGCCTCGACGCGCTGCTGACACGACAGAACTACCGGTTGGCGCGTTGGCGGACCGCCAGCGACGAGCTCGACTATCGCCGGTTCTTCAACATCGACTCCTTGATCGGTGTCCGGGTCGAAGACCCTGCGGTGTTCGAGGCCACCCACGATCTCGTCCTCCGGCTCGTCGCCGACGGTGTCGTCGACGGGCTCCGGGTCGATCACGTCGACGGGTTGCGCGACCCGGAGGAGTACCTCGACCGGCTGGCCGGAGCGACCGACGGCACCTACGTGGTGGTCGAGAAGATCCTCGAAGGCGACGAGACACTGCCGTCGTGGCGATCGGCCGGCACCTCGGGGTACGACTTCCTGATCCGGGTCAACGACCTGTTCGTCGACTCGGGCAACGAGGCCGCGATGTCGGACTGCTACGCCGACTTCACGGGGGAGTCGGCCGACTACCACGAGATCGTGCGCGCGGCCAAGCACCAGATCATGCGCGACGAGCTGGTGGCCGAGGTCGAGCGCGTCACCGACCTGCTCGACGACGCCTGCGCGTCACGGCGACGCCACAGCGACCACACCCGCCGGGAGCTCCGTGATGCGTTGCGGGAGTACGTGGCCCACTTCCCGGTGTACCGAACCTACGTCGCCAACGGCAGGCCGACGAGCGACGCCGACCGCGACGTCATCGGAGCGGCCGTCGACGCGACCCGGTCGGCACGCCCCGACATCGACGCCGAACTCGTCGACCTGATCGGGCGTCTCGCCGTCGGCGACGAGCCCGACGGCGGCGAGTTCGCCGCGAGGGTGCAGCAGCTGACGGCCCCGGTCATGGCCAAGGGCGTCGAGGACACGGCGTTCTACCGCTACCACCGGCTGATCTCGCTGAACGAGGTCGGCGGCGACCCGTCGAGGTTCGGGCGATCCGTCGACGAGTTCCACCGACTGACCGCTGCGTCGGCTCGTTCGTGGCCGAACGCGATGAACACCCTGTCGACGCACGACACGAAACGCAGCGCCGACGTGCGAGCACGGCTGAACGTGCTGTCGGAGATCCCGAGCGAATGGTCGACCGCGGTGGAGCGGTTGGCCGAACTGGCGACACCGCACCGGTCGTTCGACGACCTGAATGCCGAATACCTGCTGTACCAGACGCTGGTCGGTGCCTGGCCGATCGACGCCGAACGTGCCGTCGCCTTCATGGACAAGGCGACCCGTGAAGCGAAGGTGCACACCTCGTGGGTCGACCCCGACCCCGAGTACGACCTGGCGATCGCGGCGTTCACGCGAGCGGTCGTCGGCGACGACCGGATCGTCGCCGAGATCGAACGCTTCCTGCGCGAGAACGACGTCGTCGAACGTGGCCGTCGCAACTCGCTCGCCCAGACGGCGCTGTTGCTGACGGCACCCGGCGTGCCCGACACGTACCAGGGATCCGAGCTGTGGGACCTCAGCCTCGTCGATCCGGACAACCGGCGACCGGTCGACATCGCGCTCAGGCGCCTGGTCGCCGCCGAGACCGCTGAAGCGTCGGCCGCCGACGTGCTCGCCCGCAGCGACCGTGGCGACCCGAAACTCTGGATGACCCGCCGCCTGCTGCGCCTCCGCCGCGACCGGTCGCACTCCTTCACCGGGTCCGACTACGAACCGCTCTCGGTCGAGGGCCGTCGCTCTGGCCACGTGGTCGCGTTCGCCCGTCCCGATCTGTCGGTCGTCGTCCCGACGCTCGGCGGTGACGACTGGTCGGGCACGACGGTCGAGACGACGCCCGGCGACTGGACCGACGCACTGACGGGCCGACACTTCGACGGTGGCAGCATCGGGCTCGACGAGCTCTTCGCCGCCTTCCCCGTCTCCGTCCTCACCCGGAGCACCCGCTGATGTCGCGGTACGAGGTGTGGGCACCGTCGGCCGCGACGGTGGGCCTCGTCGTCGACGGGCGCCGGCACGACCTCGTCGTCGACGATCGCGGCTGGTGGACCACCGACGAGATCGTCCCCGAACCGGGCGCCCGCTACGGCTTCTCGATCGACGGGGGTGATCCGCTGCCCGATCCGCGGTCGCCCTCCCAGCCCGACGGCGTGCACGCGGCGTCCGAGTGGGTCGACAACACGGCGTTCGCGTGGACCGACCACGACTGGCGCGGCGTCCCGCTGGCCGGCGCCGTGCTGTACGAGCTCCACGTCGGCACGTTCACGCCCGGCGGAACCTTCGACGACGCGATCACGATGCTGCCGTACCTCCGGGATCTCGGCGTCGATGCGGTCGAGGTGATGCCGGTCGCCTCGTTCCCCGGCGAACGCGGCTGGGGCTACGACGGGGTCGGCCTGTTCGCGCCACACGCCGCGTACGGCGGCCCCGACGCGATGAAGCGCTTCGTCGACGCGTGCCACGACCACGGCATCGGTGTGGTGCTCGACGTGGTCTACAACCACCTCGGCCCGTCGGGGAACTACCTCGGTCGGTTCGGGCCGTACTTCTCCGAGCGCCACCACACCAACTGGGGGCCCGCCGTGAACCTCGACGGGCCCGGCAGCGACGAGGTTCGTCGCTTCGTCGTCGACAACGCGCTCGTGTGGCTTCGCGACTATCACGTCGACGGACTGCGCCTCGACGCCGTGCACGCGCTCGTCGACGAGTCGGCCGTGCACCTGCTCGAGCAGCTCGCCGACGAGGTCGCAGCACTGTCGAGTCACGTCCGCCGACCCCTGTTCCTCGTCGCCGAGAGCGACCTGAACGACCCGCGGTTCGTCCGATCGCACGACGCCGGCGGATTCGGACTCGACGCCTCGTGGGCCGACGAATGGCACCACGCCCTCCGCTCGGTGCTCACGGGCGACACGAGTGGCTACTACGCCGACTTCGGCACGCTCGAACACCTCGCCAAGGCGTTGCGTCAGGCGTGGGTGTACGACGGCATCTGGTCGGAGCACCG
>JBPEWX010000798.1:0-3541 GCA_052032235.1 Ilumatobacter sp.
GACCCGAAGCACCGCGAGTCGTCACCTCCGACACCTGACCCGAAGCACCGCGAGTCGTCACCTCTGACACCTGACCCGAAGCACCGCGAGTCGTCACCTCCGACACCTGACCCGAAGGACCGCGAGTCGTCACCTCCGACACCTGACCCGGCGGGCGTGGCGCGGCCGACGTCAGTTGGGGCCGATGGCGAGGTTGAGGGACATGCCGCCCGAGGCGGGGTCGTCGGCCACGCCGCCCGACACCGACATGGAGCCGCTCGGATCGAGGTAGTGGAAGAACGCACCGTCCGGCGTCGTCGTCAGCGACTGCTGCGTGTAGCCGGCGCCCTCGAGGAACGACGTCATCTCGTCGAGGTAGCTCTCCCAATCGCCCGACGCCGTGGCGACGAGCACGTTCGAGGTGCCGTCGGACGTCTCCGACTGCTGGCTCATGATCACCGCGAGGTCGTCCGGCAACGGGATCTCCGGGAAGTCGTCGGGCAGGCTGCCGCTCTGGGAGTACGTCGCGGTGCCGTCGTCGGTCTCGATCACCATCTCGGCGTCGTCGCCGTCGCCGGTCTGGGTGATCGTGGCGTCGCCGTCCTCGGTCTGGATGTTCGTGACGCCGTCCTCGGAGTCGGCCGAGAAGACCTCGTTGCCGTCCGCGTCCTCGGCCTGCATGACGACGTTGCCGTCCTCGTCGGTCGTGATCTGGAACGAACCGTCCTCGGTCTCGACCGAGAACTCGCCGTTCGACAGGTCGATGTCGACGTCGCCGTCTCCTTGTGATTCGGCCGCCCGTTCGACGATCGACTCCGCGATGTCTTCGCCGCTGCATCCCGCCAGTCCGACGAGCGCCACGATTGCCAGGGCGCTGCCAGTAGTCCGCTTCATTGTCGTGTCCTTTCGCACCGGACCGCCCGATGCAGGTTCCATGGTCGCACAACGTCGAGTGCCCGCGTCGACCGTTATCGCCGGTCGTTCGACCGGCCCGCTCCTACACTCTCGGCATGTCCGGCCCGCCGCTCAAGCTCCGATTCGTGTCGTCGGCCACTCGGACACACCAGCTCCCCGACACGCCCGCCGAGGTCGCCTTCGTCGGACGTTCGAACGTCGGGAAGTCGTCGCTGATCAACGCCCTCGCCAACCAGAAGCAGCTGGCCCGCGTGTCGAACACGCCCGGGCGCACCCAGCTGATCAACGTGTTCGAGGTGGTGGGTGGCGGCGGGACCCTCGTCGACCTGCCCGGCTACGGCTACGCCAAGGTGCCCGGCCACGTCCGCAAGGACTGGGGGCCGATGATCGAGGGATACCTGCTCGAACGGGAGGGCCTCGAAACGGTGTTCGTGCTGGTCGACGGTCTGATCGGGCCGACCCCGCTCGACGTGCAGATGCTCGACTGGCTGGCCGACAACGAGGTGCCCCACACCATCGTCGCCACGAAGATGGACAAGGTGAAGTCGTCGAAGCGACGCACCCGCAAGAAGGAGTTGGCGGAGGGTTGCCGCCTCGAGGTCGGCGACATCGTCTGGGTGAGCTCCGCCAAGGACGTCAACATCGACCAGCTGCGCGACCTCGTCCGCTCCCACCTGAACTGACACGGTCGGATGATGTCAGACATCATCCGACCCGATACTCGGTCGATCCGGGTGGTCTGGCAGACTCGCCGACGTGTTCGACCATTTCGATGCCGCCTGGAAAGAACTGACCGCCGAAGGATCGGGTTTCGCCGTCTCCGAGATCGACGTGCGGGGTGTCCCCACCCGCGTCTTCCCCAGCGCCCCGCCCAACATGCGGGCGATCTGGGACATCGCCCAGCTCCACGGCGACAAGACCTACATCGTGTTCGAGGACGAGCGCTACACCTACGCCGAGATCGGCGCCCAGGTCCGTTCGCTCGCCAACCACCTGCGTGACGTCCACGGCGTCGGCAGCGGCGACCGCGTCGCGATCGCGATGCGCAACTACCCCGAGTGGGTCGTGTCGTACTGGGCGATCGCGTGCATCGGCGCCGCCGCCGTCGGCATGAACGCCTGGTGGACCGGCCCCGAGATGGCGTACGGCCTCGGCGACTCCAAGCCGAAGGTCCTGATCGCCGACGACGAACGCGTCGAGCGTGTCCTGCCCGAACTCGACGCCCTCCGCGCCGAGGCGCCGCTCCACCTCATCTCGGTGCGCAGCGACCGCGACCTCCCCGACGATGCGAGCCGCTGGGCCGACGTCGTGAAGCCCGACGAGGCCCCGGCGACGTTGCCCGACGCCGACATCGACCCCGACGACGACGTCACGATCTTCTACACCTCCGGCACCACCGGCTTCCCGAAGGGAGCCCAGCTGACCCACCGCGGGTCGGTCCACAACATCATGAACATCGTCTTCATGACGATGGTCGCCGGTGTCGCCGAGGCCAAGGCCGTCGAGGCCGGCGAGCTGCCCGCGCCGGAGCCGGCGCCCGCCGACGCCGATCCGGCCGCGCCCCCGGTGTTCCTCGCCCCGACCCCGTTGTTCCACGTCACCGCGAACAACTGTCTCCTCCAGCCGTGCACCATGGCCGGCGGCGCGATCGTGTTCATGTACAAGTGGGACGCCGGACGGGCGATCGAACTGATCGAGCGCGAGAAGGTCACGAACTTCTCGGGCGTGCCGACCATGAGCCGCGAGATGCTGATGCACGAGGACTGGTCGCTGCGCGACACCTCGTCGCTCAAGTCGATGGGTGGCGGCGGCGCCGCGATCCAGCCCGACCTGGTCGACAAGATCGACAAGTCGTTGAAGGGTGGTGTGCCCTCGACCGGGTACGGCCTCACCGAGACGCACGGCATCGTCACCGCCAACTCGGCGAAGCTCTACACCGCCAAGCCCGCCTCGTGCGGCCGCATCGTGCCGACCCTCGAAGGGCGTCTCGAGGACGAGGCCGGCAACGTCCTCGAACCGGGCCCGAACGTCGTGGGTGAGCTGTGCGTGCGCGGCGCGATCGTGATCAAGGGCTACCTCAACCGTCCCGACGCGACCGCCGACTCGATCCGCGACGGCTGGTTCCACACCGGCGACATCGCCCGCATCGACGAGGACGGCTTCGTGTTCATCGTCGACCGCGCGAAGGACATGGTGATCCGCGGTGGCGAGAACGTCTACTGCACCGAGGTCGAGGCGGCCATCTACGAACACCCGGCCGTCGCCGAGGCAGCCGTGTTCGGCAAGCCCGACGACCGCCTCGGGGAAGAGGTCGTCGCGGCGGTCGTGACGCGGCCGGGCGAATCGCTCGACCAGGACGAGCTGAGCGCCTTCCTCGCCGAACGCCTCGCCAAGTTCAAGATCCCGTCGACGGTCTGGTTCCGCGACGAACCCCTCCCCCGCAACGCCAACGGCAAGTTCGTCAAGCGAGACCTCAAAGACGAACTCCTCGGCACCGCGTAAGAACAAGAACCCGGGTCGGGTGTCGCAGGGAACGGCGACGGAGTCGACGTTTCCGGAGATCACCCGACTCCGGTGACGGCGGTGTGCGAACCCGACCGCCGGGTCGGGTGATCTCCCGAAACGCCTCGGCTGCGCCTCGCCGTTC
>JBPEWX010000799.1:0-1649 GCA_052032235.1 Ilumatobacter sp.
ATCTGGTACTGGACGACGCCGTTCGCGAGTTCGAGCGGAATGACGTCACCGAGGGTGACATCGCGCCGGCTCGCGAAGCCGTCGCTGATCATCGCCTCGCGGCCGTCGCCGGTGAACCAGCGTCCCGACCGGAGATCGGCGGAGAAGAACCGGCTGTCGGGGCGCATGCCGTAGACGTCGACGCCCCAGTCGTCGATGGCGCCGTCGACCCAGACGCCCGCCTCGGAGGCGGCGTCCGCGTCGTGATCGTCGGTGGCGGCGATCGGAAGGCCCGGGTCGCGGGCGACCGCCACCGACTCCCACGTCCACGGCGCCAGCGTAGCGGTGTTGAAGTCGTTGACCGAGGTCACCAAGGTCGGGATGAGGAATGCGGCGGCGACGGCCGCGGCGATCTGGGTCGTCACGGCGATCGTCCGAGCCGGGCGACGGGCGGTCGAACGGATGGCGATCCGCTCGAGGAGTCCGCCGGTCGGCAGCTTGGCGAGGAGGCGATGCGTCCAGCTGCCACCGAACGGCGCACCGTCGCGATCGCGCAGGGCTTCGGGCAACGACAGCTTCGTCACCCGACGGGCGGCCCGTGCCGACACGAGTCGGGCCGCGACGAGGGCACCGACGGCGCTGGCGGCGACCACCACCCAGTCGACGGCGAACGCCGGCGTGACCCCGACGAACTCCTCGAGCACCATGCGGGCGACGAGGTTGCTGATGGCGATACCGAGCGGCACGCCGATGAGCAACGACACCGCGGTGATGCCGAGCGCGATGCGACGGAGTCGACGACGGAGCTGCCGAGAGCGGCCCCCGAGTGCGCGCATGACGGCCACCTCGCGCGTTCGCTCGGTGATGAGCGTGTTCGTCGTGCCGGCGAGCAGCACCAGCGCGACGAGACCGGCGAACACGCCGAGCATCCCGATCAACGTGCTGACCTGTTCGATGTCACCGTCGATCGGCGTCGAACCGTCCGGGAGGAGTTCGGGGAAGGTCGTGAACTCGTCGCCGGTCGACGCCAGGACGGTCCGGATGTCGTCCGACAGGGCCTGCAACGAGGCCTCGTCGTCGTCGGTGGCGGTCACGACGAGATGGTTGGCGCCGCCGGTGGCGTCGGCGACGGCTTCGAACGGCGCGTAGATCACGTCGTTGCCGGCCCACCACAGTGTCGAGCCGTGGCCGACGACGTCGTACTCGACCCCGTCGGCGACGACGGTCTCGCCAATGGCACCGAGTGCCGGGGACGCGACCACCTCGTCGATGGCGGCCGGCAGGCGACCGGCGTCGAGGTGCACCAGGTCCATCGTCTGGTCGGCGAAGTCGAGCCCGACGATGCGGGTCAGGAAGCCGTCGTCCAGTTCGACTGCGGCGATCGCCTGCCCTTCGGCGGCGCTGACGTCGGGGAGCGCCGCAACCGCGGAGATCCGATCCGGGTCGAGCGGTGTCGTGCCGACGATCACGTCGGCGAGTCCGTCGCGGCCGACGGCGTCGTGCAGCGTGCTCTCCGACACCGTGGGCACGGCGAGGACGCCGATCGCGCCGACGGCCAGGGCGAGGGCGATGATGCTGGCGAGGATGCGGCCCGGTGCCCGCCGGAACTGACGCAACATCGATCGCATCACGCACCGCCTCGCACGGACTCGACGCGGCCGTCGATCATC
>JBPEWX010000008.1:0-1516 GCA_052032235.1 Ilumatobacter sp.
GGCCGTGTCGGTCGTCTCGTCCGAGATGGTGGTGAGCGCCTCGGTGATGGGGATACCGGCCTTGATGAACACCGCCAGCTGGCGGGTGAAGTTCATCAGGTTCTTCTTCTTGACCTTTTCCTTCGTCAGCTCGAAGTCGAGCATGCCGCGCGACTCTTCGATGCGGATCGGGTAGAGGTTCTGCTCCACCAGGAGCTGGCGCGCGGTACCGATCGTGTCGGCCTTGGTGGAGCCCTCGATCTCGGCTCCGGTCGCGTCGATCGCTGAATACGCGAACTTCGGCATGGTGTGGTGTTTCCTTCCGCCCGGTGGTGCTACGAGGCGAACAGTGTCTTGACGACTTCGGGGATGGTGGTGACGTCGTCTTCGACCAGCTGCATGGCTTCACGCAGCATCGTGCGCATGCCCTGCGCCACGGCCAGACGACGGAGTTCTTCGGTGGTGGCCCAACCGACGATGAGGCGGCGGAGTTCGGGCGTGACCTTCAGGAGTTCGTACACGCCGATGCGGCCGTGGTAGCCGGTGCCCGAGCAGTAGGAGCAGCCGGCGCCACGGAAGAAGTGGACCTTGTCGGAGCCGCCCGAGTGCTGCCGGAACACGGCGATCTCGTCGGCGGTCGGCTCGTACTCCTCCTTGCAGTTGTCGCAGATGCGACGCACGAGACGCTGGGCGACGACGGCCACGACGGCCGACGCCACGAGGAACGCCTCGATGCCCATGTCGAGCAGGCGGTGCACGGCGGCGACCGAGTCGTTGCCGTGCAGTGAGGAGAGCACGAAGTGGCCGGTGAGCGCCGACTGCACGGCGATGCGAGCGGTGTCGGCGTCGCGGACCTCACCGACGAGGATGACGTCGGGGTCCTGTCGGAGGAGGGCCTTGAGGCCGGTGGCGAACGTGAGACCGGCTCGTTCGTTCGTGCCCACCTGGTTGATGCCGGGGAACACGTACTCGACCGGGTCTTCGATCGTGGTCACGTTCTTGCCGCCCGAGTTGATCTCGAGCAGGGTCGCGTACAGCGTCGTCGTCTTGCCGGCGCCGGTGGGGCCCGCACAAATCACCATGCCGTACGGCTGGTGCACGATCTTGGAGAACGCGTTGTAGGTCTCGCGCGGCATGCCGAGCTCGTTCAGGCCCACCATCGACTTGCTCTTGTCGAGCAGACGCATGACGACCTTCTCACCGAACACGGTGGCGACGGTGGAGACACGCACGTCGAGCGGGCGACCGTCGACCGTGGTCGAGAACTGGCCGTCCTGCGGGGCGCGCTTCTCGACGATGTTCATCGTCGACATGATCTTCAGACGCGAGACGAGCGGGTTGTGAGCCGAGTGCGGGAGGCGCACGGCCTCGACCAGCTGACCGTCGATGCGGTACCGGACACGGACGTCCTTGTCGAGCGGCTCGATGTGGATGTCGGACGCACGGTCGCGCAGCGCCTGACCGACGATGCGGGAGACGAGCTGCACCACCGGTGCCTGATCGTCGAGGCTGACCTCGTTGACCGAGTCTTCGGCGG